>JALRBG010000256.1 GCA_023257855.1 Pseudomonadales bacterium
ATATCGATCGTCTGGAAACGGCGTGACAGTGCACGGTCCTTCTCGAAGATGCCGCGGTATTCATTGTAGGTGGTCGAGCCGATGCAGCGCAGTTTGCCGGAAGCCAGGATCGGCTTTAACAGGTTGGAGGCATCCATGACACCGCCGGAGGCAGCACCTGCACCGATGATGGTGTGAATCTCGTCGATGAACAAAATGGCGTGCTGCTTCCTGTCCAGTTCCGCCAGCAGCACCTTGAAGCGCTTCTCGAAATCGCCGCGGTACTTGGTGCCGGCCAGCAGAGCCCCCATGTCCAGTGAATAAATAACGCTTCCCTGCAGCACTTCCGGTACGTTGCCGTCCACGATGTGCTTGGCCAGGCCTTCGGCGATGGCAGTTTTGCCGACGCCGGATTCACCAACAAACAGCGGGTTGTTCTTGCGGCGACGGGACAGCACCTGAATGAGCCTGGTGATTTCCTTGTCGCGACCGATCAGCGGGTCGATGCGACCAGCCTTGGCTTCCTCGTTCAGGTTGGTGGCAAAACTTTCCAGCGGAGATGGCGCCTTCTCGCCTTCCTGCGCCTCGGTCTGCGCCTCCTGTTCCTGTTCGTCAGTCAGTCCTGGCGCCTTTGGCGTGCCGTGGGTGATGAAGTTGACGACGTCGCCGCGACTCACACCCTGCTTGCGCAGGAAATAAACAGCCTGGCTTTCCTTTTCGCCGAAGATGGCCACCAGCACATTGGCACCGGTGACTTCCCGCTTGCCGGAAGACTGCACATGAAAAACGGCGCGCTGGATGACACGCTGGAATCCCAGGGTCTGATCCACTTCGGGATTGATCTCGGGTTCTGTAATGATAGGTATCTGGGTGTCCACATAGTCGAGCAGGTCTATGCGCAGCGCATCGAGATCGGCATTGCAGGCCAGCAGTATTTCACGGGCGGAGGGGTCGTCGATAAGAGCCAGCAGCAGGTGTTCCACCGTGATGAATTCGTGCAGCTTGCTGCGCGCGGTGTTGGCTGCAATATTTAGTGTGTTTTCAAATTCTCTGCTAAACATGTCCTGACTCTCTGTCCACCCCTGGCGGGGATCCAGTGGGTAATATGGGTCCTGCGTCGTAACTTTGCAATGCAGCGGGCGCGCAATCAGGCACTAGCCAGCATCGGGTCAGCAATCATTGCCTAATCGTCCACCTCGATATCGCACAATAGGGGATGTTCGGCTTCGCGGGCATAGTCATTTACCTGGACCGCCTTGGTTTCGGCAATCTCGCGGGGAAACACGCCGCAAACACCTTTGCCCTCGGTATGCACCTTGAGCATGACACGTGTTGCCGTCTCGATATCCATGCCAAAAAACTTGCGCAGGACTCCCACCACGAACTCCATGGGAGTGTAGTCGTCATTCAGCAGAATGACACGATACAGGGGCGGTGGTTTGAGTTTGACTTCCTCGGGCGCCAGGGCTTCACGGAGCCCGCCGGAACGGTGTACACCGTCTTCGTTTTCATCGCCGCCATGGCCGCGAATTGTCAATGGGTACTGGTCTTTCATGGTTACTTTATTGTTACTTTCACTACGCTAATAACTGTACTGGCAACTGTGCTGTATTCGAAATTCTTCTGTGTAATCAATTAATTGGTCAGTCTATCACTGTGATCAATTTGACTTGTGGTTCAGGATTCAGCCGAGTGACCGGCCTGTGCGCCGGTCGGCGGAAGGTGTTTTAACTATACCATGATTCTCATATTTGATAGACAGGCGGGGCCAAAAAATATTGCATACTGCTGGTCTGAAAATAAGGAATTACGGGGCTTCCAGCAGGATTGCACGCTCCCCCAAATTATTTGACAAGCCATATAAAAGGGTTTATACGTTTTGTGCTCTAACCGGAATTTGATCGAATTCTGATTGCCGAATTACAGAAGGGGTGAAAAGCAGATGAGTACCGGTCAAGTGAAGTGGTTCAATAATGCCAAAGGGTTTGGCTTTATTTTACCGGATGATGGTGGTGACGACCTGTTCGCACACTACTCTTCAATTACCATGGAAGGATATAAAACATTAAAAGCAGGACAGGCAGTTTCATTTGATGTCATTGAAGGTCCGAAGGGATTGCATGCAGCCAATATTGTTCCGATAGGTGAAGAGAACAAACCGGCTGCCAAACCGGAGGCCGCAGCCGGATCGGCTGCTGAAGCTGCTGAACAGAATGCCCAGGGGGAAGATGCTGCGGAAGACGATTCCGCTGCTGCATCCTGATAGTTTTTTCTCCGACGAACGACCCGGTAATCAGCCGGCGGCGTTCCGGGCTGGTCATTTTGTCATCTGGACCTCTATCCATCCTTCCATTTCATACCGGAGCGGCACACATATGTCTGTTTGCCGCGCCTCCCCTTGCCCTGCCGTAATCAGCCACCATGAGCCCGCCCAACGCCAGGCTTATCCTGTTCAACAAGCCGTTTGATGTGCTGAGCCAGTTCACCAATGGTGACGGCAGGCGTACGCTGGCGGATTTCATTCCGGTAAAGGATGTCTATCCGGCCGGCCGCCTGGACCGCGATTCCGAGGGCCTGCTCCTCCTGACCGATAACGGCAAACTGCAGCACCAGGTCAGTGACCCGAAAAACAAGATGGCCAAGACTTACCTGGCCCAGGTAGAGGGCGAGATCAGCGATGAAGCGGTAAAAGCCCTGTGCGCCGGCGTCAGCCTTAAGGATGGTCCCACCCTGCCTGCCTCGGCACGCCGGATCGATCCGCCTTCACTTTGGGAAAGGGTCCCGCCAATCCGGCAGAGAAAACACATTCCCACC
>JALRBG010000360.1 GCA_023257855.1 Pseudomonadales bacterium
AAGGAGTTCCTTATGAAAACCCCGACTTTCAAGACCTTGGCGATAACCGCGATCGCCGGCTCCCTCACCGGCACCGACGGCGGCCTGTTCGGTCTGACCTTCTACCAGGTGTACGATTTCGTGGGCACGCTTTTCATGAACGCCCTGCGCATGATCATCGTGCCCCTGATCATGGCCTCCATCATCGTTGGCATCTCCAGCCTGGGCAGCGGCAGCGACCTCGGCCGGCTCGGCGGCAAGACCATCCTCTACTACGCCTTCTCCAGCACACTGGCCATCCTGATCGGCCTGTTCTTCGTCAACCTGTTTGCACCGGGTATTGCAAACGGCCAGCCGGTGGGCGAGTCGCTCAACCTGACCCTGGATAGCTCCAAGGTGGCCTCGGCGGTTGCCAGCGTGGAAGGACGCGGGGGTGGCGACATCGTGCAGATCTTTATCCGCATGATCCCGACCAACGTCGTGGCCGCCGCGGTGGAGGGAGAAATGCTGGGGCTGATTTTCTTCAGCCTGGTGTTCGGCTTTTTCATGACGCGGATTCCGGCGAAGCAGAGCGAGGTGCTCATCACCTTCTGGCGCGGCATCTCTGAAACCATGATGAAGATCACCATGTGGGTGATGAAGTTCGCCCCTTACGGCGTCTTTGGCCTGGTGGCCGAAACGGTCGCCTCGACCGGCTTCGCCGCTTTCCGCCCCCTGCTGTTGTTCTTTATCACCGTCATGCTGGCACTGGCCACCCACGCCTTCATTGCCCTGCCATTGCTGCTGAAGTACATCGGCAAAGTGCGGCCCACCCGTCACCTGAAGGCCATGGCACCCGCCATGCTTACCGCGTTTTCCTCGGCCTCATCCAGCGGCACCCTGCCGCTCACCATGGAATGCGTCGAGAAGAATGCCGGGGTATCGGAGCGCACCACCAGTTTCGTGCTGCCACTTGGCGCCACCATCAACATGGACGGCACGGCATTGTATGAATGCGTGGCGGCCATTTTCCTCGCCCAGGCCTATGGCCTGGAACTGACGGTTGCCACCCAATTCACCGTGGTGCTGATTGCCCTGTTGACCTCGATTGGTGTGGCCGGCATTCCCGCCGCCAGCCTGGTGGCCATCACCGTCATCCTCACGGCGATCGGCCTGCCGGTGGAAGCCATCGGTTTGCTGCTGGTCACCGACCGCGTGCTCGATATGAGCCGCACCGCGGTGAACATTTTTTCAGATTCCTGCGGCGCGGTGATTATTGCCAAATCTGAGAAAGAGACCGGAATTCTCGAGGGCCCCTGAAGCTACTGCGCTCGGCCATGCGGCGTTAAAAATTTTTCCGAAACCCGTCACATACTAGTTGTATGCTCCGGGCTCTCAAAAAAATTTTTGCCTTGCCTAACCTTCGCTCGTGACGCTTCAGAAATTACAAATTAGGAAAAATTCCGGACTACTATCCTATGAGGGCCGACACCTTCCACGATGAATTCTTCATCGCCGACCGCATATCCCGCCTTGCGATAAAAATCCAGCACCGGCACCCGGGCGTTGGCCCATAGGTAGTCTGCACCTGCTTCCCGCGCCAGCTGTTCGACCGCCTCAAGCAGGGCAAGCCCGTGACCCTGCCCACGTAAAGCCTCCACGATAGCCAGCGCGCGAAACCGGCAGCCGACACCTGGTCTGTCGGGCAATGCTTCCCGGTAGAGCGTCACGATGCCGCACAACGATTCCCCGACGAAACCGCCCAGGTGAATGGTAGTAGCATCGGTGTCCCCGGGATAGACGCAGGTTGCCGGCGTCAGGTGCGGCCGCAGCAGCGCATGGCGCAGGGGCAATGTGCCTGCCGATGTAATTTCCCGGATGCAGAAATAGATTGGCACTGTCCGCTCAGACGATTATTTAATACTAATCCACAAGGTATGGCCAAGGTCTATCAACGTAGGGCATAGCCGCAATCCTGCCTACTTCAGGTCCTCGAACATCAGGTAGTGGGTGGGCTGCAGGCCCTGGTTGGCATAGGTGCGCTGGGCCGCGGTGTTGTCCTTCTCCACGTAGAGCCGGAAGCCGGCGACGTCGGGATCGTTATCCGCCAGGTTGTGAACAAACCCGTACAGCCCCTTGAACACGCCCTGGCGCCGGAACGGCACAGCGACATACACGCTCTGCAGCCACCAGATCACACCGTTGCGCCAGTCGCTCCATTCATAGGTGATCATCAGGCAGCCGGCAATCTCGCCGCCGGTTTCGGCTACCACGTAGAACCCCAGGTCGCGGTTCTGCAGCAGGCGCGTGACGCCGGCGAGAATAGTGTCGGGGTCCAACCGGTGGTCTTCGGTCTCCAGCGCCAGGGCACTGTTGAAGCCGGCGATGACTTCAGCATCGTCTGGCGTGGCGAAGCGGAACGTGAATTCCGCCATCAGGCCACGTGGTGCCGGTACACGGCGCGCTGGTGCGAAAAGGCCTGGAAGCCGAACTTGCCGTGGTAGCTGCCCATGCCGCTGCCGTTGACCCCGCCGAAGGGCAGGTTGTTTTCCAGGTAGTGGGAGAACACGCCGTTGACGGTGACGCCGCCGGAGGAGGTCTTGCTCAGCACGGTTTCGATGGTCGCATCGTTGTTGCTGTACACGTACAGCGCCAGCGGCTTGTCGCGCTGCTCGATGTAGTCGATCACTTCGTCGATGTTTTCATAAGTCATCACCGGTAGCACGGGCCCGAAGATTTCCTCCTGCAGGATCTTCATGTCGGGTTTGACATCGGTCAGCATTGTCGGGTGCACGGTGAGGCTATCTTCTTCCAGCGTACCGCCGACGGCGACTTTGGCGCCGTGGGCAACCGCGTCGTCGAACAGGCCCTTGACGCGGTTGAAGTTCTGCGGGTTGACGATCTGGGCGATGTTCTCTTTTTTGATCGCACCGTTTTCGTCATAAAGATTCGCCTTCACCTTTTCCTGGAAGGCGTTCACCAGCTTGTCCTTCTGGTCGCCCTTCACGAACACGTAGTCCGGGCAGATGCAGGCCTGGCCGCCGTTGAACTGCTTGGCGCCGGCTAGGTCGGTGGCGATCTTGTCGATGTCGGCGCCCTCGTCGATAATCACCGGCGACTTGCCGCCCAGCTCCAGGGTGACGGTGGCCAGGTGCTTGGCCGCAGCGGCCATCACGATCTTGCCGACGCGCGTGCTGCCGGTGAAGAAGATGTGGTTGAAGGGCAGGTCCAGCAGTTCGGTGGCGACAGAGACGTCGCCCTCGAACAGGGCGACTTCCTTCTCATCAAAAGCTTCCTTGATGATCTTGGCCGCTACGCTGGCGGTGTTGGGGCACAGGTCCGTGAGCTTCACCATGCAGCAGTTGCCGGCGGCGATGGCCGCGGCCAGCGGGCCGAAGGTCAGGCCCAGCGGGAAGTTCCAGGGACCCAGGATCAGGCAAACGCCGCGCGCCTCGGGAATGATCTGCGCCGAATCGGCCGGGTTCATGGAGGTCTGCACGGCCTGCGGCTGCATCCACTCGGCGACGTTGTCGATATTGCGCTGGATATTGGCGAGCAGGCCGCCCACCTCGGTCATGGTGACCTCCTGGGCGGGCTTGCGGGTGTCCTTCTGCACGGCGGCGATGATCTCGTCGCCGTGGGCCTTCACCGCATCGTACAGTTTCTGCAGGAGGGCCTGGCGCTCGGCGGCGCTGGAGGCCTTCATGGTCCACTGGTGTTTCTGTTGCAGAGCAAAGACGCGGGAGATATCGGGGTTGGACATTGGGTACCTCTTGGAATTTCTGATCCGGGCTGGGGTTATGCAGGAAAAAGGGGATTATACTCCAATAGGTGAGGGTGGGATTATCGGGATCAAGTTACTCTGACCCCCTTGATTTCAAGCGGGTTAATTTCTTGCGGGGATCCCTTTCAACAAGCCTTCGGTGGAAAGATCTTCGTCCAGATCCGGCCAGTGCAGGCCATAACCGCCGCCACAGATATGCCAGTTGGAAAGTTGCTGTTGGTCTGCTGAAGCGAGTCTGGGGTACCAGGATAGGGGAACGGAAATCGTGCGGCCGTCCATGAGGGTAACAATCAGCTCGGTTGCCGAAAAGTCCACGCCTCCAACCCGTTCATCGGTTTTTGCTGCCGTGGTGCTCATGCCACACCTCCAGTAGATAGGAATGGTTGAATTCTATAATAGAACGCATCGTTTGCAACTCGCGCCCGGAAAATCCGATATTCCGGGCAAGGTTGACAGGATTTAGCCAAAATTTAGCAGACTGGTTATCACGATCCACATGGATGTGGGGCGGCTCAACGCCTTCGTTGCTGAACCAGTAAAAGCGGTATGGACCGCTCCGTAGTATGGTTTGCATCATCACGTCCTTGTGAATGCTTGCGTATGTAAATCGGCGGATATCGCGCCTTCGGCGCCTCTTCCGCCCTACAGGGTTCCGTGTTTATACATGGCCGTATTGTTCGGAGCCAGCCAACCATCGCTTGATCAGCGGCTCCACCAAACCCGGTTCCTGTGCCCGTATCTTCTCCGCCCACACCTTGATCTTCGGTTGCAGGTGGGCGTCCCTCAGCAGGTCAGCCAGCTTGAATTCCATCAGCCCGGTCTGGCGAGTGCCCAGCACTTCGCCGGGCCCGCGGATCTGCAGGTCCTTCTCTGCAATCAAAAAGCCATCATTGCTCTGGCGCATGATGGATAGGCGTTCCTTGGCGACATCTGACAGTGGTGCTTTATATAGAAGAACACAGTGACTCTCGGTAGTGCCGCGGCCAACGCGGCCGCGCAGCTGGTGCAGCTGCGCCAGGCCGAGGCGTTCGGGGTTCTCGATGATCACCAGGCTGGCGTTGGGCACATCCACGCCCACCTCGATGACTGTGGTGGCAACGAGCAGCTGCAGTTCACCGGCCTTGAAGGCCTGCATGACGGCGGCTTTTTCCTTCGGCTTCATACGCCCGTGGATAAGGCCTATGGACGTTTCTTTTAACAATTTCTGCATCTCGGCGTAGGTGGCTTCCGCCGCCTTGCACTGCAGTGCCTCGCTTTCTTCTATCAATGTGCATACCCAGTAGGCCTGGCGGCCCTCCATGCAGGCGTGGCGAATGCGTTCAATGATTTCCCCGCGTCGGGTGTCGGCGGCGAGGATGGTGTTTACCGGCGTCCTGCCTGGCGGCAGCTCGTCGATGATGGAGCTGTCGAGGTCGGCGTAGGCGCTCATGGTGAGCGTGCGCGGAATCGGCGTCGCCGTCATGATGAGCTGGTGCGGGTATTTGCCTTCGTGGTTTCCTTTTTCTCTTAAAGACAAGCGCTGGTGCACACCGAAGCGGTGCTGTTCGTCCACCACGATGAGTCCCAGCTTGTGAAAGGTCACTTCGTCCTGGAACAGGGCGTGGGTGCCGACGATGACCTGCGCCTGGCCGCTGGCCATTGATTGCAGTACTTCGTTACGTTGTTTGCCCTTGATCTTGCCGCTCAGATAAACGATTTCGATGTCGAGTTTGCCCAGCAGTGCGTCGAGGTTGAGGAAGTGCTGTTCGGCGAGAATTTCCGTCGGGGCCATGATCGCCGCCTGGTAGCCGTTGCCGACGGCGGTCAGCGCCGCCATGACGGCGACTAATGTTTTGCCCGAACCGACGTCGCCCTGCACCAGTCGCAGCATCGGCGTGTCTCGCGCCATGTCGTGGGCGATCTTCTGGCCGACGCGTTTCTGCGCGTTGGTCAGTTTGAACGGCAGG
This sequence comes from Pseudomonadales bacterium, assembly GCA_023257855.1. Classification (GTDB taxonomy): domain Bacteria; phylum Pseudomonadota; class Gammaproteobacteria; order Pseudomonadales; family Pseudohongiellaceae; genus Eutrophocola. The sequence continues at coordinate 5,689 of JALRBG010000360.1, forward strand.
GTCGCCAGCAGTTTGTCCTGCAGTCCTTTCGTATCCTTTAACGCCGGTGCGGCATGCTTGTCCGCCTGTTCGCGCAAGCGGCGCAGGCAGAGATAGTTGGCGAGCAGCTCCTCGAAGGCGAGGCGGCTCTGCGCCGGGTGCGTGCCTGCCTGCAGTTGCTCCAGCGACGCATCCACCGGAGGGCGGTGCAGATAGACCAGCGCATCCTCTAATGAAATGAATTTCAGTTCGCAGCTCAATGCCTCGGGCAGCAGGTCCGGCAGCGCCTTCGATTTGGCCAGCATGGTGAGCGCCTGTTCAGCGAGCGCGCGGATGCGCGCCTGGTGCAGGCCCTCGGTGGTCGGGTAGATGGGCGTGAGGCGGTCGTCAAGGGGTTTGTCCTTGCCGCTGAGAATCTCGTATTCGGGGTGGTAGAGCTCGATGCCGCTCTTGCCCCAGCGGCCCTCGCCGAAACAGCGGATGCGGGCGCCGTCCTTCAGCGCCTCTTTCTGCGCGGCGCTGAAGTGGAAGAAGCGCAGGCTGATGAGGCCGGTCTTGTCCGCCACCTTCACCAGAAGGGAACGGCGTTTGCCGAAGACGATGGCGCTGCCCATGATGTCGCCCTCGATGACCGCTTCCATGCCGTGGCGCACGGCCCTTATTGGCGTGACACGCGTACGGTCCTGGTAGCGCAGCGGCAGGTGGAA
>JALRBG010000364.1 GCA_023257855.1 Pseudomonadales bacterium
CATGGCGCGTTCAGCGGTCACGCACAGGGGGGTAGTGTGATGGGCAAGCGGCGCCAGCAGTGCGAGGGTTCCCTTGTCATCCTGCCTGCATTCGATGCCGACGGCACCCTGACCGCCTGCGGGCAGGGAAACTCCCGGTTCGAGCAGTTCGGTGATGCGATCAGCCATTGCCAGCCGTTTCAGGCCGGCGGCAGCGAGGATGATGGCGTCGTATTCGCCGGCATCGAGTTTACGCAACCGGGTATTCACATTGCCGCGCAAGTCACGAATGTCCAGGTCCGGCCGCAGGGCTTTCAACTGGCACTGCCTTCTCAGGCTCGAACTGCCGACGATGGCTCCCGCCGGCAGGTCGCTCAAGGCAGGAAACCTGTTGGATACGAATGCGTCCCTGAAATCCTCACGCTCGCAGATCACGGCCAGCTGCAGCCCCTCGGGAAAGACCATGGGGACATCCTTCATGGAATGCACCGCGATATCGGCACGTCCTTCCAGCATGGCGACTTCCAGTTCTTTCATGAACAGGCCCTTGCCGCCGATGCGCGACAGCGGGGAATCGAGAATCTGGTCGCCGCGGGTGGTCATCGGCAGCAGCTCCACGACCAGGCCCGGATGGCATTGCTGCAGTGCGCTGCTTACGTACTCGGCCTGCCACATGGCCAGGGGGCTTTCGCGTGTCGCGATGCGAAGGATGTCGTTGCTCATACTGCTTTAACTCGCTTGCACCTTTGCATTGCTGTCACGGCGCAAGGTGTTTACTGCATGGGGAGAGACTATTTTACGCTTAATCATAAGTGTGGCTACCCCATACAATGCCGCGGTTGTTATAATCGCCGCTTTATCACTGCCAACACTTCTTTTCCGGGAATTTCATGAGCCAAGACCAGCACAAGGACAAGCCCTGGGGCGGGCGTTTCTCCGAGCCCACGGATGCTTTCGTGGAGCGGTTCACTGCGTCCGTCGGATTTGACCGGCGCCTGTACCGGGCTGACATCACCGGCTCCATTGCCCATGCCACCATGCTGGCAAAAACCGGCATCCTCACCGAGGACGAGTGTAGCCAGATCGTCGGCGGTCTCGAAGACATCGGCAAGACCATCGAGGCAGGCGAATTTACCTGGTCGGTGAGTCTCGAGGACGTCCACATGAATATCGAGGCGGCGCTGACCGCCAAAATCGGTGCCGTGGGCAAGAAGCTCCACACCGGCAGGTCGCGCAACGACCAGGTCGCCACTGATATCCGCCTGTACCTGCGTGATGGCATCGACGCCGTATGCGGCGGCATCCGCGAAGTGCAGAAAGGCATCCTCACCCTCGCCGAAAAGGAAGTGGAAACCATCATGCCGGGATTTACGCACCTGCAGACAGCGCAACCGGTCAGCTTTGCCCATCACCTGCTGGCGTGGTTCGAGATGCTGCAGCGTGACTACGGCCGGATGCAGGACTGCCGGGCACGTATGAATGTATCCCCGCTGGGTGCAGCCGCACTTGCCGGCACCTCCTTCCCGATCGACCGTGAGTTGACGGCCAGGCTGCTCGGCTTCGACAAGCCCGCGGCCAATTCACTGGATGCCGTCAGCGACCGGGACTTCGCCATCGAATTCACGGCCGCGGCAAGCCTGCTGATGACACACCTGTCACGGATTTCCGAGGAACTGGTGATCTGGACCTCCGCCCAGTTTGATTTCATCGACCTGCCGGACAGGTTCTGTACCGGCTCGTCCATCATGCCGCAGAAAAAGAATCCTGACGTCCCGGAACTGGTACGTGGCAAGACCGGTCGCGTCAACGGTCACCTGGTGGCGCTGCTCACCCTGATGAAGGGACAGCCCCTGGCCTACAACAAGGACAACCAGGAGGACAAGGAGCCGCTGTTCGACACCCTCGATACGATCAGCGACTGCCTGAAGGCCTTCGCCGACATGATCCCGACCATACGTACAAAAAAGGACAATATGCGGGCAGCTGCCCTGAAGGGTTTTGCCACGGCCACCGACCTGGCCGATTACCTGGTGCGTACCGGGCTGCCTTTCCGAGATGCACATGAAGTGGTGGGCAAGGCCGTTGCCTTTGGCATAGACAAGGGCCGCGACCTCAGCGAGCTTACCCTGGACGAATTGCAGGCTTTCTCACCGGATATCCGGGAAGATGTGTTTGCAGTGCTTAGCCTGGAAGGCTCCCTGAATGCCCGCAACCACATCGGCGGAACGGCACCCGCGCAGGTCAGGCAAGCGATCGCCAGCGCCAGGAAAGCCATTTAAGGAATTATCTGATTCCAAGACGGGGACAACACCATGGAATTCAATGCTGAAACGCTGATCGCTATCGTTTTGCCCTGGGCGATCAAGATCATTTTCGCCCTCGCGATTTTCATCGTCGGGAGAATGCTGGCCAAGTCCATCACATCACTCATCCGTAAAGTGATGCGCAAATCCAACATGGACGAGGCCCTGGTCAAATTCCTGGGCGGCATCATCTATACCGTACTGCTGGTCGCGGTCATCCTGGCGGCCATCGACACCCTGGGAGTCAACGTCACTTCCCTGCTGGCCATTCTCGGCGCCGCCGGCCTCGCTGTCGGCCTGGCCCTGAAGGATTCGCTGTCCAACTTCGCCGCAGGCGTCATGATCATGATCTTCCGCCCGTTCAAGATCGGCGACTTCGTCACTACCGGCGGCGTTTCTGGTGTCGTCGACGAGATCGGCCTGTTCTGCGTGCTGATGCATACCGGCGACAACCAGCGCATCATCATTCCCAACTCGGCCGTATACGGTAATACCATTACCAATACCAGCGCCCTGCCCACACGCCGCATCGACCTGGTCATCGGCATCAGCTACGACGCCAACATCCGCACCGCCAAGCAGATCATCGAAGGTGTCATCGGGGCGGACGAGCGCATCCTGGCAGACCCGGCACCGGTCATCGCAGTAGCGGAGCTTGCCGACAGCAGCGTCAACCTGGTTGTCAGGCCATGGGTGAGCACGGCAGATTACTGGGCCGTGCGCTTTCATTTGCTGGAAACCATCAAGGTGAAACTGGAAGAAGGCGGTATAAGCATCCCTTTCCCGCAGCGGGATGTGCATATCTACAACGAAATTTAAATGATCAATCTGCTTAAGGACTGGCCATGAGGGAAAATATTTCTGACCTGGAGTTCCCAAGTCTTGAGCTTACAGACCTGGCAAATTTTCGCGATACGATGGAAGAAATTGCTAGTCAATATTCAGCATGGCGCCACGTGGAAGATTCCTATGCCAAGCAAGAAGAATCATTTGAGTTGGAAGGTTGGTGCTACTGCTGTGCTTGCCCTTCACAATTTCTTACAGATTATCTATATGCAGCTGAAGCGGGGCACTTAGAAAAGCGTGTGCCCAATTGGCGGGAACGATTACTATGTTCTCGCTGTAAATTAAATAACCGAACTCGAGCTTGTATTCATTTTCTCGAACAGGTAAGTAAAGTCAGCTCTAAGTCCAAAATTTACATTACTGAACAGTCTACTTCTCTCTATGAAGCGCTAAAACAGCGTTATCCCCAACTAATAGGCAGTGAATATATTCGGGAACCCATGGCTAAGGGTGCTATAGACAAAAACACAGGGTTTCGGAATGAAAACGTGACATGCCTGAGTTTTGACGATGCCAGTATCAATTATGTGCTAACCTTTGATGTTCTCGAACATGTCCCAGATTATAAGAATGCCCTAGCCGAATTTTTCAGAGTGCTTGCTACGGGAGGCATGCTTGTATTTACTGTACCGTTCGCATTGGGCCATAAAAATAATATTGTACGTGCTGAAGTATCTGTTGACGGTGAAATCAAACATCTCATGGATCCGGAATATCACGGTGATCCCATAAACGATGAAGGCTGTCTCTGCTTTTACTATTTTGGGTGGCAGTTGCTGGATGAGTTACGCACACTGGGCTTCACCGATGCCAAAGCTCATTATTACTGGTCTGATGCGTATGCATACTTAGGTGAACATCAAGTAATTTTCAGCGCAGTCAAGGAATGAGATCAGCTGGCCATGTCACTAAAATTTATATCAACGCCTGCCTGCTCACGAAAGATATTTGCAAGCTTGTGAATCAGGCTTTCTCTGTCAGAATCACATACCCAACCTTCAGTCGTCATATCGAAATGGAAGCCGCCTGACTTCGCCGCCAGCCACAACTGCCGCGTGGCCGACTGCCGGGTGATGATAATGGAAGAACCGTCCGGGCAGGTCAGGGTGAGGATGTCGTTCACTGTCTCGTAATCGAGGTCGGCGCCACTGTTTTCCACAGCGTCCTCGATGGCAATAAGGGTTTCCTCGTAGCGGGTGGAAAATTCTGCGTCACTCATGGTCCAGAATATAAAGAGGAAAGAGGAAAGTGGAAAGAGGAAAGACGACCCAGAGATGGCTGGTGGTAGGCAGTCGATATTGTTACACCCAGCGTAAATTGAGCCCTTGACTAGCACTAGACCTGAAACATCCTTTCCTCTACTCTTCTTGGTTGCCTCGTGAATAACAACGTATAATCGCGACTTTATTTCACTCATAACCTGATTTTGGAACCGGACTGGCGATGAAAAAGCTGCTGCCACTGCTGATTATCAGCTTGTGCGTGCTGGCAGGATGCGGGCAAAAAGGGCCCCTGGTCCCGCCCCCGTCCGCCGCCTTTACCCGGTAGCCCCTGACATTAGCTCACAACAAGTCCCCTGCGGCTATGGCACATTTTCACTACCTCGACAATCAGCTGACCGCTGAAGCAGTACCCCTTACCCGGATTGCGGAGCAGTTCGGCACACCCTGCTTCGTGTATTCGCGGGCGGCGCTGGAACAACATTTCTGCGCCTATGAGCAGGCCCTCGCCGGCTGTGATCATCTGGTCTGCTACGCGGTGAAGGCAAACTCCAACCTGGCCGTGCTGAGTGTGCTGGCCAAACTGGGCAGTGGCTTCGACATTGTGTCTGGCGGTGAACTCGCCCGCGTGCAGGCTGCCGGCGGTGATCCCGGCAAGGTAATTTTTTCCGGCGTCGGCAAGACCCGTACGGAAATGGCGGCAGCCCTGGATGCCGGCATCAATTGTTTCAATGTCGAGTCCCCCCTGGAACTCGAGCGTCTTGATGCACTGGCACGCGAAAAAGGGGTCCGTGCCCCCGTCTCCCTGCGTGTGAATCCGGATGTCGATGCACAGACGCATCCTTATATATCCACGGGCCTGAAACAGAACAAGTTCGGTGTCTCCATGGATTCCGCCCGTGAGCTGTATCGCCTGGCTGTCGGCATGACCGGCATCGAGATTATCGGCGTGGACTGCCATATCGGTTCACAGCTGACCAGCAAGGCGCCCTTCCTCGATGCCCTGGACCGGGTCCTGTTGCTGGTCGACGAACTCGCCGAGGCCGGCATTTCGATCCGCCACCTGGATATCGGCGGCGGCCTGGGCGTGAAATACCGCGATGAAACACCGCCGGAGCCGGGCGAACTGATTGCCGCCGTGCGACAGAAACTGGCTGGCCGCAAGCTGACCCTGGTGCTGGAACCCGGCCGCTCCATCTGCGCCAATGCCGGCGTGATGCTCACGCGCGTCGATAATATCAAGACCAACGGCGATCACCGTTTCGCCATCGTCGACGCTGCCATGAACGACATCATCCGCCCGGCCCTGTACGAGGCCTGGATGGATATCGTGCCGGTTTGCCCGAATGAAAACACACCCGTACAGACCTACGATATCGTCGGTCCCGTCTGTGAATCCGGGGATTTCCTTGGCCGGGGCCGCGATCTTGCCATTGCCAACGGCGACCTGCTGGCCGTATGCTCGGCTGGCGCTTACTGTTTTGCCATGAGCTCGAACTACAACACCCGCAACCGGGCCCCGGAAGTTATGGTGGACGGCGAGAACGTGCACCTGGCCAGGCGCCGGGAAACCTGGCAGGACCAGCTGGCCCTCGAGACACCCCTGGACTGAGTGCCATGCAGATTAAATTCACGAAAATGCACGGCCTTGGCAACGACTTCGTTGTGCTCGACGGCGTCAGCGAATCCATCAGCCTGACCCCGGAACAGATCCGCGCCATTGGCAACCGCCACACCGGTGTCGGATTCGACCAGTTGCTCATCGTGGCACCGGCGACCAGACCGGGACATGATTTCGCCTACCTGGTGTACAACACCGATGGCAGCCAGGCCGAAAACTGCGGCAATGGCTCCCGTTGCATGGTCAGCTTCATCAAGAGCCGTGGCCTCAGCGACAAGGACGAATACACCCTGGAGCTGGTCAACGGCACCCTGCATTGCCAGGCCAACTCCGGAGGCACGGTCACGGTGAACATGGGTAGTCCTGTGTTCAGCCCGCCCGGCATTCCGTTTCTCGCGGATAACGAGCAGCCCACCTACTCACTCACCCTGGGCAATGGCGAGACCATCGGGGTATCGGTACTGGCCATGAGCAACCCCCATGCCGTGCTGGTGGTACCCGATGTGGATGCCGCCCCGGTCAGGGAATGGGGTCCGCTCATCGAAAACCATGCAAAATTTCCCAACCGGGTGAATGCCGGCTTCATGCAGGTAGTTAATGCAGGTACAATCCGGCTCAGGGTCTTTGAACGTGGTGCAGGTGAAACCCTGGCCTGCGGAACAGGCGCATGCGCCGCGGTAGTCGCAGGCATTCGCCGGGGTCTTCTGGCCAATACCGTGGATGTCCAGCTGCCTTGCGGCTCCCTGCAGATCAACTGGGAAGGCAACGGTACTCCCGTTTTCAAGACCGGCCCGGCTGCCACCGTTTTCGAAGGAACCATGGAACTGGGCGGGTAATCCGAAGGTTTAATGGCAAGGTAATTAAAAAGTACTTATTAAGGGGCAACATGAAGCCAGATCCCAGCAACCTCGATGTAATAGAACCCCTCAATGATGAAACGGTCAGCAAGTATCTGATCGAGAATCCCGAGTTCTTCGACCGCAAGGCCGACCTTCTGCTGGCACTGACCATCCCCCACGAAAGCGGCTCCGCCATTTCCCTGCTTGAACGCCAGGTTGCGATGTTCCGTGAACGCAACCGGGAACTTCAGAACAATATCAATGAATTCATCTTCAATGCCGAGGAAAACGATGCCCTGTTCGAAAAGACGCGCATCGTCATCCTGGAATTGTTGAAAACGGACAGCCTCTCCACCCTTTCCGACGCGGTGGACGATACCCTGAAAGCCGAGTTCGCGGCCCATGCAAGCCGTCTCTTTTTCATCACCGAAGACGGCAAGGACATGGATAATGACGGCGTGCGCACCCTGGACATCACTCCTGCCCGAGAAACCCTGGGCAAGCTGTTCGACAAGAAACGCACCTTCTGCTGTGAACTGACTCCGGAGCAGGCCAGGCTGTTGTTTCCTGACACCAAGAAGGAAATCCTGTCCGCCGCCGTCATCCCGGTGCACCTGGGTGAGGCGCTGCAGGAAGAGAAAGGCACCGGCATGCCCATCCTGGTCATCGGCAGTGACAGGCACAATCACTTCAATTCCAGCCTGGACACCCTTTTCCTCGACTTCATTGGCGAGATCCTGGCAGCACACATCACGCGACTAGAAGCGTAAGTCCGTCACTCGCTGCCAACTTCCAGCATGAGCGCCAATCCCCTCGTCTCTGTCTTGATTCGCACGAAAGACAGGAAAGACCTCCTGCAGGAGGCGCTTGCTTCAGTGCTCGGTCAAACCTGGGATAACCTTGAAGTCATCATCATCAATGATGGCGGTGAGGATTTCTCCGCTGCCGTCATTCCCGCCAATACCGGCAACATCCGCTGGCTGGACAATACCGGTGAGCACGGCCGCTCCCATGCCGCCAACCTGGCCTTGGCCGAGACGAGCGGCGATTACTGCCTGTTTCTCGATGACGATGACACGATCGACCCGCCCCACCTGGCCAACCTCGTGGCAGCCCTTGAGGCGCATCCCGAGCATGCCGGCGCGTACAGTGCCGTAAGGACGCTGTCCGGAAAGGAGGTTTCGTACACGCATGCCTTTGGCGATCCCTGGGACCCGGTCAGGCTCATGATCGAGAATTACATTCCCATCCATGCCGTGCTGTTCCGGCGTGCACTGGTGCTGGCGACCGAAGGCTGTCGCTTCGACCCCGCCTTTGACCGCTTCGAGGACTGGGACTTCTGGCTCCAGTTGGCACAGCAGCACAACATGATATTCGTGAACGAATGCACCGCAACCTATAGGGTTAACACAGCCAGCGGTTTCGGCGCCAAGGAAAATCTTGCTGACGACATGGCAGGGTATCGCATCGCGCTGTACCGGAAATGGCTGCCGCGCTGGAGCGATGCCGGCATCCTCGCCCTCGTTGACCGCAGCCGTGAATTTCCCCACCTTGCTGTTTACCGGAATCGGATCCGGG
>JALRBG010000030.1 GCA_023257855.1 Pseudomonadales bacterium
TTACCGCCGACCTCGGCCAGGGCAAGGAAGTGGAGCCGGCGCGCGCCAAGGCCGAAGCCCTGGGCATAAAAGAAATTTATGTCGAGGACATTCGTGAGGAGTTCGTACGCGATTACGTGTTTCCGATGTTCCGTGCCAACACCATCTACGAAGGCGAATATCTGCTGGGTACGTCCATTGCACGCCCGTTGATCGCCAAGCGCCTAGTGGAGATCGCCAAAGAGACCGGTGCCGACGCCATTTCCCATGGCGCCACAGGCAAGGGCAACGACCAGGTACGTTTCGAGCTGGGCGCCTACGCCCTCATGCCGGGGGTGAAGATCATCGCCCCGTGGCGTGAATGGGACCTGACTTCGCGCGAAAAGCTGATGGCCTACTGCGCCGAGCACAATATCCCGGTGGAGCAGAAGCGTGGTACGCAATCACCATACTCCATGGATGCCAACCTGCTGCACATCTCCTATGAAGGCGGCATCCTGGAAGATCCGGCTGCCGAACCGGAAGAGAACATGTGGCTGTGGACCGTGTCGCCGGAAGCGGCGCCGGACAAGGCGACCTACCTGGAGCTGGAGTACGTGAAGGGTGATATTGTCGCCATCGACGGCAAGAAGATGTCGCCGGCGGAAGTGCTGACCTACCTGAACAAGGTGGGCGGCGAGAATGGTATCGGTCGCACCGATATCGTGGAAAACCGTTACGTCGGCATGAAATCACGCGGCTGCTACGAAACACCCGGCGGCTTCATCATGCTGCCGGCCCACCGCGCCATCGAATCGCTGACGCTTGACCGTGAACTGACCCACCTGAAGGACGAGCTGATGCCGCGTTACGCGTCGCTGATCTACAACGGCTACTGGTGGTCACCCGAGCGCGTCGCGCTGCAGGGGCTGATCGACGATTCCCAGGAGCACGTCAACGGCAAGGTGCGCGTGAAGCTGTATAAGGGCAACGTGATCGTAGTTGGTCGCGAGTCTGCTTCCGATTCACTGTTCGATGAAAAAGTGGCGACATTCGAAGATGATGCCGGCGCCTACAACCAGAAGGATGCCGAAGGCTTTATTAAATTAAATGCCCTGCGTCTGCGTACAGCGGCGTCAAAGCGGGCCAAAAAGTAGACTGCTCGTTATTTTGGCGGATATCGCTTCGCTCTTCCGCCCTACAATTTTTTCTAAATGTGTTGTAGGTCGGAAGAGGCACGCAGTGCCGACATCCGACATGGATTGCTGGCGCATCTAATCCAGTTCTTTCTTCTTATATTCGCAGAGGTCGGATATCACGCAGCTGCCGCAGCGTGGTTTCCGGGCGATGCAGGTATATCTTCCATGTAGTATCAGCCAGTGGTGGGCGTCCAGCAGATACTCATCCGGCACGAACTTCATCAGCTTCTTTTCCACTTCCAGTACATTCTTGCCCGGCGCGATGCCGGTGCGGTTGGATACACGAAAGATGTGCGTGTCCACGGCCATGGCCTTTTCCCGGAACGCGGTGTTGAGCACGACGTTGGCGGTCTTGCGCCCGACGCCGGGCAGGGCCTCGAGTGCCTCGCGGGTGTTAGGCACCTGTGAAGCGTGTTCCTCGATGAGGATCCTGCAGGTCTTGATGACATTCTTCGCCTTGGTGTTGAACAGGCCGATGGTCTTGATGTAATTCTTCAGCTTGTTCTCACCCAGTGAATAGATGGCGACCGGTGTGTTGGCGACGGGGAACAGTTTTTCAGTGGCCTTGTTCACGCTGACATCGGTGGCTTGGGCCGACAGCATGACGGCAATCAGCAGCTCGAATGGCGAGTCGTACCTGAGTTCAGTGGTGGGCGTGGGGTTTTCGTCACGCAGTCGATGAAAAATCTCGGCGCGTTTTTCCTTGTTCATGCAGTGGTCATCCTGTCACTCTGACCCGCTTGCTGCCCGGTGCGACGGGCTCCGGCACTGCAGCCGGCCTGGCCAGTTGCCTGTCCAGCACGTTCTTCAGGGCGATCAGGAAGCCCATGAACAAAAACGCCCCCGGCGGCAGGATGGCCAGCAGGAAGGGCGAGTCCGTGGTGAACAGCACCAGTTCCCAGTTGCCGGCGAACGGCAGCAGCCTGTCCATGTTGGCGAATACCGCACCGGTGCCGGCAAGTTCCCGGCACATGCCGAGGACGAACAGCACAATCGCGAATCCAAACCCGGTCATCAGGCCGTCGACCAGTGAGGGCAAAAGTGGATTCCTCGAGGCAAAGGCTTCCGCGCGGCCGAGTATGGTGCAGTTGGTGACTATCAATGGAATGAAGATGCCCAGCGCCTGGTACAGCTCGATGGCATAGGCACGCAGCAGCAATTCGGCGCAGGTGGTGAAACCCGCAATGATGAGCACGAACACCGGCAGGCGGATGGCCGGTACCAGGGCATGCCGACCCAGGGATACCAGGGTGTTGGATCCTGCCAGCACCAGGATGGTGGCAAGCCCGAGTCCAAGCGCGTTGACGGCCGAGTTGCTCACCGCCAGCAGGGGACACAGGCCCAGCAGCTGCACCAGTGCGGCGTTGTTGCCCCACAGCCCCTGGTAAGTGATCTGCCTGAAGTCAGTCTGCATCGCGGTTTGCCCAAAGAGCCCGGTTTTGATCAAAAAATTGCAGCGCCCTGCGCACGGCATTGACGACAGCACGTGGCGTCACCGTGGCACCGGTGAGCTGGTCGAATTCACCGCCGTCCTTCACCACCTGCCAGCGCGGGAGTGGCGGGTTGCCAAGCGTCCTGCCATTGAACGCGAGAATCCAGTCGTCGACATCGATGTCGATCTTGTCGCCGAGTCCGGGTGTCTCGCGGTGTTCAAGAACACGCACGCCGGTCACGCTGCCGCTGGCCAGTATACCGACCAGCAGGCGGATGTCACCGCTGTAGCCGTCGTGGGCTTCCACCGGCAGGATGACGCCTGCGAATCGACCATCCCTGGTGGCGATATAACCCGGGCGATCGTTCGTCAATTCCAGCATGGCAGTGCCGGTTGCCAGCATGAAGGCATCCGCCAGCAAATCGTTGTCATGCAGTGTGGCCGGAAATACCTCTGCCAGCGCCCGCCGCTCGGCGGCAAGCTGTTGCTCCAGGATGCGCTCCGCCGTGGCCAGGTTGACGAGTGCCAGCACCACTGCGACCACCAGCGCAAATCCGCCCAGCACGAGACTGCTTTTCAGGATGAGCGCTGGCCTATCCGGCATGGTTGCTGCCCTTTTGCGCGATGTGCACGAACTGATCGATGGCCGGTGCGGCGAAGTTGGCCAGCAGCACGGCGAAGGCAACCCCGTCGGGATAGCTGCCCCAAACGCGAATGCAGTATAGAAGTATGCCGATAAGGGCGCCGTACCAGAGTTTGCCGGTAGTGGTTGATGGGCCCGACACGGGATCAGTGGCGATGAAGAAGGCGCCGAGCATGGCGGCGCCGCCGAACAGGTGGAAGACCGGGGAGCCGTGGCTGGCCGAACTGCCGCCGTCGTAGAAGACGAGGGACAGCAAGGTCATGGCGGCCAGCAGGGTAACCGGGATGTGCCACGTGATGATGCGCCGGTAGAGCAGGTAGAGTCCGCCGCCGAGGAAAGCGATGTTCACCCATTCCCAGCCGGCACCGGACAGCGTGCCATACAGAGGATTGCCGGCAACAAATTCACTGACGGTCATGCCGCCGCGTTCCAGCTTGAAGCGGTCGAGGGCAGTGGCGCCGGTCAAGGCGTCCATGGTATCTGTCGCATTGCCGAGGAAGCGGGCCAGGGTATCGGCGAAGCCGGCGCCATTGTGCGGCAGGAGCCAGCTGGTCATGGTCTGTGGAAAGGCGATGAGCAGGACCGCGTAACCGACCATGGCGGGATTGAAGGGGTTGCTGCCGAGACCGCCGTACAGGTGCTTGGCGATGACGATGGCGAAGAAGACGCCAATGAGACCAGCCCACCATGGGGCGGCAGGGGGCATCGAGAGGGCAAGCAGCAGGGCGGTGACCGCGGCGCTGCAATCCTTCAGGGCGGGCATCACAGGGCGGTGACGCATTTTGAGGACGGCGGCTTCCAGTATGAGGGCGCAGAGGATGAGCCAGGCGATATTGATCAGGGTGCCCGGGCCGAACCAGAGGGTCATGGCAATGATGCCCGGTACAGCGGCTGCCAGTACCAGCGCCATAATTTGCGGCGTAGTCATGGGCGCTTTACGGGAGAACAGCAGGGTGGCCAGTGTCATGCCTGCGCATGTTACCAGCTTGCCCGTGAGGCATCACCCAAATTGGCCGGGTGGCGGATTCCACGTATGATGGCCGGAAAGGTACAAGGTAAAAGGTACAAGAACCAAGGAACAAGGAACAAGGGGACGACAATGAATCGACATGCATGGACTGTATTTTTACTGATGATATTTGGCGGGATGCATACGACGGGCGTGTATGCACAACCGCAGGTCGGGTTTTCCGAACACAGTATGATCTCCGCCGGAGCGCAGCGCAGCTACCTGCTGTACGTGCCGCAAAGCTACAACGGGCAACCGGCAGCCCTGGTATTCAGTTTTCACGGCTCAGGTAGTTATCCGCAGAACCAGGTGGATACCAGTGGCTTTAACAGGCTGGCCGAGGAGCATGGTTTCATTGCCGTGTTTCCAGCGGGTGAATTCACCAACTCGGTATCCGCGCGCAGCTGGAACGCCAACGTCGAGGCCGGCGTGGACGATGTGCAGTTCACCCGCGACATGATCGATGAGATCAGCGGCCAGCTGGCCATCGACGCTTCCCGCATCTATGCCTCCGGCTTCTCCGGCGGCGGCCGCATCAGCAGCCGGCTGGCCTGCGCATTGTCCGACGTGCTGGCAGCAGCGGCGCCCGTTGCCGGCCTGCAGTATCCGGACGACTGCACACTGAAGCGCCCGATCCCCATCATCACCTTCCATGCGGAAGACGACCCCGTGAACAACTACGAAGTGCAGGCCAATTCGCGACCGTACTGGCGCATGGGCGTGGAAACCGCCCTGGACCGGTGGCGCCAGGCGAACGGCTGCACGCTGGCGAACACGCATGAGCAGGTGGCCTATAACATCCGCGCCTACGCCTGGACGGAATGCGGTGGGGGCGGGGAGATCCTGTTCTACCAGACCACCACAGGCGGCCATACGTGGCCGGGCGCCCCACAGCGTGGGGCGGTGCAGGACATCAGTGCCAGTGAACTGATCTGGGAATTCTTCAGCCGGCACAGCCTGTAATAGTGGCGAAAAAGGCAAAGACGTACTAAACCTGTGGGGGCAATAGTGCAAAAACGTTAACAGGGAGGTTAACAATGAGAGAACTGACATCTGAAGAGTTGGAACAGGTAAGCGGGGCAGGGTTGTCAGAAGCGGCAACGGCCTGGGCAACTGCCCTGGGTATCGGGTCTGTTACCTACGGTAGTAGTTGGGGAACCGTTGCGGCTTTAACCGCACTCGGTGTAGCCCCGGTGGCTGCGCTTACCATGGTGGGGCTGGCATTTTATGGTGGCTATCAGCTGCTCCAGGACTAGGTGCTGAGCGAGGAAGGTTTGCAATATTGCAAACCTTCTTTTTTTTGGCGACAAGGATTGTTGCTGATGGGTTCTGCAATTGAATATGACTTCAATCTCGGGAAGGCCATGCAAACCATTGTCATATTCACCATATGGTCATTTATTTTA
>JALRBG010000065.1 GCA_023257855.1 Pseudomonadales bacterium
CGGCTAGGAAACGGCGTCTTCAGGGCGTTCGCAGGCTTATATTTTTCCTTTGTAAATCAATATGTTACAAGGGTAGAGGAAAGCATCATATGGCACAAAGCGGCACCTACGATTCATCGAGCATCAAGGTCCTGAAAGGACTCGATGCGGTGCGGAAAAGACCGGGTATGTACATCGGTGATACCGATGACGGAACGGGCCTGCACCACATGGTTTTCGAACTGGTCGACAACTCGATCGACGAGGCGCTTGCAGGCCACTGCGACCTGATCAAGGTCATCATTCACAGCGATGAAACTGTCAGCGTCGCCGACAATGGCCGCGGTATTCCCACGGAATTGCACGAAGAAGGCGTTTCCGCCGCCGAAGTGATCATGACCGTCCTCCATGCCGGGGGAAAATTTGACGACAACAGCTACAAGGTCAGCGGCGGCCTGCATGGTGTGGGCGTGTCCGTGGTCAATGCCCTGTCCTCCTACCTGAAACTGACGATCTGGCGTGGCGGCAAGATTCACGAGCAAATCTACCACCACGGCGTGCCGGAAGAACCGCTCAAGGTCGTGGGAGAAGCGGACAAAACCGGCACCCTGTGTCATTTCAAGCCGTCCGTCGACACCTTTACCAACATCGAGTTCGAATATGACATCCTGGCCAAGAAGCTGAAAGAACTGGCTTTCCTGAATGCGGGCATTGCCATCGAACTGACCGATGAGCGCACCGACAAGACCGAAACATTCAAATATGACGGCGGCCTCGAGGCTTTCGTCAATTACCTGAACCAGAACCGGACCCCGATCAACAAGATCTTCCACTTCTCCTCGGAACATGAACGGGTTGGCATCGAAATCGCCCTGCAGTGGAATGACGGCTACCAGGAAAACATCTACGCCTACACCAACAACATTCCGCAGCGCGACGGCGGCACCCACCTTGCCGGATTCCGTGGCGCACTCACCCGTGTTCTGAAAAGCTACATCGACAAGGAAATGGAAAAGAAGGGCAAGGAAGTGCCGACCTCAGGAGACGATGCCCGTGAAGGCCTGACCGCTATCATTTCGGTGAAAGTCCAGGACCCGAAATTCTCTTCCCAGACCAAGGACAAACTGGTGTCCTCCGAAGTAAAGGCAGCTGTTGAGCAGGAAATGGGCAGTCATTTTGCCGACTTCCTCATGGAGAATCCGCAGGAAGCAAAAAATATCGTCAATAAAATGCTCGATGCCGCCCGCGCCCGCGAGGCGGCGCGCAAGGCCCGTGAGATGACGCGGCGCAAGGGCGCCCTGGACCTGGCCGGCCTGCCCGGCAAACTGGCAGATTGCCAGGAAAAAGATCCTGCCCTTTCCGAAATCTACATCGTCGAGGGCGATTCAGCCGGCGGTTCGGCGAAACAGGGCCGCAACCGTAAAAACCAGGCAATTCTGCCGTTGAAGGGCAAGATCCTCAACGTGGAGAAAGCCCGGTTTGACAAGATGCTGAGCTCAGCCGAAATCGGCACCCTGATCAAGGCGCTCGGTTGCGGTATCGGTACGGAAGAATTCGATGCGGACAAATTGCGTTACCACAGCATCATTATCATGACCGATGCGGACGTGGACGGCTCGCATATCCGCACTCTTCTGCTGACTTTCTTCTTTCGGCAGATGCGCGAACTGGTGGAAAGGGGACATATTTTCATTGCCCAGCCGCCGCTGTATAAGATTCGCAAGGGTAAACAGGAGCAGTACCTGAAAGACGATGAAGAGCTTGCACTGTTCCAGACGCAAAATGCGCTGGAAGGGGCCAGCCTCCATGTCAACGCCGATGCGCCCGGGATCAGCAGCAATGCCCTGGAAGCGATTGTCACCGAGTATCGAAACGTACGTTCAATAATCAAGCGCTTGTCACACCTGTATCCTGG
>JALRBG010000135.1 GCA_023257855.1 Pseudomonadales bacterium
ACCTCTTCCTCCCTCGAAGAAGGAATAACCACAACGCCGTCGGCATCCCCGCGCATGAGGTCGCCGGGCTTGACGCGGGCATCGCCGATATTTACCGGCACCTGCTCCGCATCCACCTGGACACGGTCCTTGCCGGTGCGCATGGAATAAGAGCGGCTGTAGATCGGGTAGCCCAGTTTCAGGCACAGGTGGACATCACGGCAGGCGCCGTCGATGACCGTGCCGGCCAGTTTCTTCTTGTCGGCCAGGTAAGTGAGGATGTCGCCCCACACGGTGGCATCCTCGCGTCCGCCATTGTCGATGACCACGACAGTGCCGGCATCGAGCTTGTCGATGAAATCGCCGACCGTGCCGGGATTGTTCGCGTCCAGCGGGCCGTACTGGATGGTGTAGGCCCTGCCGGCGAGCCGGAAATTATGGTCCCGCGGCTTGATGCCAAGGCACTGGCCGCTGATGCGCAGCTTGTCCAGGGCGTCGCTTATGGTGGCGGTGTCGAGCTTCGCGGCCCGTTCAACGTTTTTGTCAGTCATTTCAATAATCCATCTACCCGGCCTGCTTACCTTCCCAAAATTAAAAATAGGGGTTAATTAATTTTGGAAAGGTATACAGCCCAGGTTTCTCTACTTCTGTTTCAACATGTCTTCGTAGTTGGTGCCCATCACCTCGGACACCGGCTTGCCAGAGAGCACATCCTGCGTCATCAGGCGCTCCTTTTCTGCGATCATTTCCGCCTTGCTGATCACTTCGTCAGCGCGCTCTGCCGGAATGAAGCAAACGCCGCTGCCATCGGCAATCACGTAATCCCCCGTGTAAACCGTCTCGTCACCGACCACCACCGGATCGCCCATGGACTGCTCCCAGACACGGCCGCGTGCCGTGTGGGGTGTCGTGAAACGGGAAAATACCGGGAAGCCGATCTCTTCGTACTCGTCGATGTCGCGCGCCGGACCTTCCATGATGACGCCGCGCACGCCTTTCACCTTCGCGGCATTGGCAAGGACGCCGCCCCAGCCGGCGCAATCGATGCCGGTGCGCTGTTCCACCACGATGACGGTTTTGTCATCCGCGGCTTCGATGGCGGCGGTGCCCAGGTGGCGTTTCGATCCCCCGCTGGGCTCCTGGTTGTGCAGTTTCACCGTCATCACGGTGCCGGCGATGCGTTTGTTTGTGGAGCGACGCGGCAGGCCCGAATGGGCGCCTTTCAGTTTGACGGCATCCAGGGCATCGGATACCGCGCAGGCATCGAGTTTTTCCAGGCGGGCGATCAGTGCTTCCCGATCTGACATGGCTTTCCCCATCTACAACGGACTCAAAAGAGCCAGCATGATAGCAAATCAGTCCGGCAGAGAGAGTGCAACAATTTCGGATTTTCCACCGCCGCTGACCGTCACCACCAGGTACTGTTTGCCATCCAGCATGTAGGTCATCGGCATGCCGGTCTGGCTGGCTGGCAAGGCAGTTTCCGCCAGTATCTCGCCGGTGGCCTTGTCATGGGCGCGCAGCAGCGGCTTGCCGCCGGCGCCTTCGCCGCTGATCAACAGGGTTTTGGTCACCAGGATGCCGGAGATACTGGAACTGCCGGTGCGGGGCAGGTCGACTCCCTGTAGGGCCGGATGGTTGGCCACATTGGCCGGCGTGTCCGCATTCGGTATCCACCACAGCTCGTCGCCGCTGTGGAGGTCGATGGCGGTGATCCTGCCCCAGGGCGGCCGGATCAGGGGCAGGCCGTCGACGGTGTTGGCGTTGGGCCCGGCGATCCAGGCCACGGAGGAATTATCGCC
>JALRBG010000028.1 GCA_023257855.1 Pseudomonadales bacterium
CACATGACTGCAGCCAAGATCCTTCAGCATCGGCGCCGAGATTTCTCCGGTCAACGCGCCGGCCTGCTGGTCATGCATATTTTGGGCACCCAGCATGATGCTGCTGCCCTTGAGCAACTCGCCAGCCTGCTGAAGATATACTGCAGGGGGACATACCAGCACATCGGGTGCGGCGCCGCCATCGAGGCCGGCCACCAGGGCTTTAAGCAGTGCCGTGTTGCTGTCACGGCTACCATTCATCTTCCAGTTAGCGGCTACAAGACCTTTTCGCATGACTAACGGATTTCGACCCCCAAAAATGGGCGCCAATACTAACCAAGATGGGGGGTATATGCAAGAAAGCAAGCACGCGAAGGCAAGTAAATTCAGGGGTTTGCGGGTTATTCCGGGGTGTAGCGATCCGGTTCCGAAAAGTGATTGCCGACGCCGCCTCAGGCGACGTTCTGTTGCATTTGCGCAGTCACGACCTCGGCGATTTCAGTCGCCAGGCGGCTAACCTGGTCCGCGTTTTCCCCCTCCACCATGACGCGCACAACCGGTTCCGTGCCGGAAGGTCGAAGCAGTACCCGGCCAGTGTTGCCCAGTTCCTTTTCGGCGCTGGCGACAACCGCCTTGATGGCCTTGTTGTCATCCAGCCCGTCCTTGCTGGTGATACGTACATTGATCATCGTCTGGGGGAATTTCACCATGCCGTGCTTGATTTCGTTCAGGCCCTGGCCGAATACCTGCATGGCCGCAAGAACCTGCAGGGCCGACACAATGCCGTCGCCCGTGGAAGTTTCATCCAGGCAAATGATATGACCCGAGGATTCACCCCCGAACAACCACTGCCTTGTCAGTAGTTCCGACATCACATAGCGGTCGCCCACCTTGGTGCGACGGAAAGGAATACCGAGCTCCTTCAGGGCCAGCTCCAGCCCCAGGTTGCTCATCACCGTGCCGATAATGCCCTGTTCCTTGCTGTACTGGCCGGATTTACCCAGCTTGTAGCGGGCGATGATGAACAGCAGTTCATCACCATCCACCAGTTCACCCTTGTGATCCACCATGATGACGCGGTCACCGTCACCGTCAAAGGCGATGCCAAGGTCAGCTTTCAACTCGAGGACCTTTGCCACCAGTTTCTGGGGATGGGTGGAACCGCAGTCCCGGTTGATATTCAGACCATCAGGCTCGGCGGCCAGCGTGGTTACGTTGGCACCCAGTTCCCTGAACACATTGGGCGCAATGTGGTAAGTGGCGCCATTGGCGCAATCAACGACAATGGACATCCCTTTCAGCCGCAGGTTGCCTGGCACCGTGCTTTTGCAGAATTCGATATAGCGGCCGCTGGCATCGACGATACGTGATGCCTTGCCGATCTTCGACGACTCCACGGTGGTCAGCTCACTGTCCATGGCCGCTTCGATCGCCAGTTCGACCTCGTCGGGCAGCTTGGTACCGTCCCCGGAAAAGAACTTGATGCCATTGTCCTGGAAGCCGTTATGGGACGCGCTGATCACGATGCCGGCCTGGGCCTGGAAGGTGCGGGTAAGGTAGGCAACGGCGGGTGTCGGCATGGGACCGAGCAGGTTGATATCCATGCCGGCTGAAGTCAGGCCCGCTTCCAGCGAAGATTCGAACATATAGCCCGAAATCCGGGTGTCCTTGCCGATAAGTATTTTGCCGCCGCCTTGTTGTGCAAAGACCTTGCCCGTGGCCCAACCAAGCTTGAGGACGAAATCGGGTGTAATGGGATAGGTACCCACCATGCCCCTGATACCGTCAGTACCGAAGTATTTTTTCCCCACGGAATGCTTACCTTTTATTCTAATTTATTGACCGGTTCTACCGGCTGTTAAGTCTTACCAGCACCGCATTGCAAATTTTGAGTGCGTCGATGGTTTCGGCCACATCGTGGGTTCGTACAATCCTGCCCCCGCTCATGACACCCATGACCGCGGCCGCCACACTGCCCTGCAACCTGTCCTTTTCCCGCCGGCCCGTGATCATGCCGATCATTCTTTTGCGTGAAACACCGATCAACAGCGGCAATTCTAACCGCTGCAGTTCATCAAGTCTGCCCAACAGTTCCAGATTGTGGTCAAGGGTTTTCCCGAAGCCGAAGCCGGGATCCAGAAAAATGCCTTCCCTCCTGATACCTGCATCAAGGCAAGCTTTGACCCTGGCTTCCAGGAAACCGGATACCTCCTTGATGACATCGGCATAGGACGGATTGTCCTGCATATCCTTCGGCGTGCCCTGCATATGCATCAGGCAAACTGGCAGTCCGGATGCGGCGCAGGCCTCCAGGGCGCCATCCCTGCCCAGGGCCCTGACATCATTGATCAGGCCCACCCCTGCCTCCGGGCACAGGGCCATGAGTTCGGGATTGCTGGTGTCCACCGAAACGATCACATCGAAGTTCTTTCGAATGGCCTCGACTACCGGCATGACGCGATTGATTTCCTGGTCACTGCCGACCTCGGCAGCACCCGGGCGCGTGGATTCGCCGCCCACATCGAGAATGGCGGCGCCCGCCTTCACCATCGATTCCGCCCGCTGCATCACCTTGTCCAGCTGCACATGGCCATGTTCCGACAACAATTCGCCGCCGTCGGAAAAGGAATCGGGTGTGATATTAAGGATGCCCATGACATGGGACACGGATAGATCGAGCGTCTTGCCGGCGAAGTCAAACAACGGGGAGTGCTGTGTCATGCGAAGCGATTGGTTCGGGTTAAACGAAAAGGAGCTCATGCGAGCTCCTTGTCATGCTTACCTTGCAACAGGAAGATCAGTGTTCGCCGGCAGGCCCGCCAATGGGTTTGCCAGAATCTTTTACGTCCTGCTTGGTTTTCTTGTCTTCTTCCGCTGCGGCGGAAACCGTCTTGCCGGAGCCATAGTCATCGTCATGCCATCCAGCCGGTGGACGCGGTTTCTTGCCTGCCATGATGTCGTCGATCTGTCCGGCGTCGATGGTTTCCCATTCCAGCAGGGCATCCTTCATGGCTTCCAGCTTGTCGCGGTTTTCCTCGAGGATATTCTTGGCGCGCCCGTAACAGGTATCAATAATGTTACGCACTTCCTCGTCGATCGCCTTCGTGGTGTCTGATGACAACACCTTGCTGCCGCCTGATGCCGCCGAACGGCCCAGGAAGACGTGATCCTCCTCATCGTCGTACTGCAGCGGACCCAGGCGCTCTGAAAGTCCCCATTTCTTGACCATGTTATGGGCCATCTGGGTCGCGCGATGGATATCGTTCGAAGCGCCCGTGGTGACGCCCTCGCTGCCCAGCGTCAATTCCTCGGCAATACGGCCGCCGTACAGGCTGCAGATCTGGCTCAGGATGCTGGTCTTGCTGTGGCTGTAGCGATCCTCTTCCGGCAGGAACATGGTCACACCAAGTGCACGCCCGCGGGGAATGATGCTGACCTTGTAGACAGGATCATGCTCGGGTACCAGGCGACCGACAATGGCATGGCCGGCTTCATGGTAGGCGGTATTCAGTTTTTCCTTGTCGGACATCACCATGGACTTGCGCTCGGCGCCCATCATGATCTTGTCCTTGGCTTTCTCGAATTCCTCCATGGTCACGCGCTGCTTGCTGGAGCGCGCGGCAAACAGGGCTGCCTCGTTGACCAGGTTAGCGAGATCGGCGCCGGAGAACCCGGGTGTAGCACGCGCCAGGACGGACTGGTCGACTCCATCTGAAATCGGCACCTTGCGCATGTGCACTTTAAGGATCTGTTCACGGCCGCGGATGTCAGGCAGGCCGACCACCACCTGGCGATCGAATCGACCCGGACGCAGCAGCGCGGGATCAAGGACATCGGGGCGGTTAGTGGCGGCAATCACGATGACACCTTCATTGCCATCAAAGCCATCCATTTCCACCAGCAGCTGGTTCAGTGTCTGTTCGCGTTCGTCATGGCCTCCGCCAACACCGGCGCCGCGATGACGACCCACGGCATCGATTTCATCGATGAAGATGATGCAGGGGGACTGCTTTTTGGCCTGGTCAAACATGTCACGCACGCGTGATGCACCGACGCCGACGAACATTTCCACGAAATCGGAACCGGAGATCGAGAAGAAAGGTACTTTTGCCTCGCCGGCAATGGCCTTGGCAAGAAGGGTCTTGCCGGTACCCGGCTGGCCGACCATGAGAATACCGCGGGGAATGCGGCCGCCCAGGCGCTGGAACTTATCGGGCTCGCGCAGGAAGTCCACCAGTTCCTTGACGTCCGCTTTGGCCTCATCGACACCGGCAACATCCGCGAAGGTGACCTTGACCTGGTCCTCGGTGAGCATCTTGGCTTTGCTCTTGCCGAATGCCATGGGACCGCCCTTGCCGCCAACGCCACCACCCTGCATCTGCCGCATGAAGAACATGAACACGGCAATGATGATCAGGATCGGGAACGAGGCAACGAGCAGTTGTGTCCAGATACTCTGCTGTTCGGGTTCCTGGCCCCTGATCCGCACATCATGGGATAACAGGTCATCGATGAGTTTCGGATCCTCGATGTAGGGCCTGATGGTATTGAAGCGAGTGCCGTTGCTCTTCTGGCCGACGATATTGACGCCGCTAATGGTGACTTCGCTGACGTTACCCTGCTGCACCTCGCGGATGAAGTCTGAGTAATCCAGCTGCTCGGCAGTGCTGGGCTGGTTGAAATTATTGAAGACAGTCAACAGGACCGCCGCAATAATCATCCACAGGAGTAAATTTTTTGCCATATCATTCAAGGGGTTATCCCTCTCTAGTGCGTTTGCGCCACTGCGCGGGCGGCTGAAACTGCCCAACGCAGTTCCATGAATTTTTCCGTAACCAGCATCAAGCCTGGCACAATTCTTACATTATTTGGCCACTTTGCCTACAGTAATCGCCGCTTATAACCCCAGCAATTCCGCGGGTTTGCGCCGGTTTTTCAGGGTTTATAGCCCTTGGCCAGGAGGTATAACTCCTTGGAACGGGACCGGGAGGCGTCAGGTTTTCTGTTCACAACCTGGGTAAATTCACTGCGCATGTCCCTGAGCAGTGCTTCGAATCCCTCACCCTGGAACACCTTGGTGAGCAGGGCTCCGCCTGGTTTCAGGGTTGTACGGGCAAAATCCAGTGCCAGTTCAATCAGGTGCATTGACCTGGGCTGATCGATGGCTGCCATACCGCTTAAATTGGGGGCCATGTCCGAAATTACAAGGTCTACGCCCCTGTCCCCGGGGACGAGGGCCAGGATTTCCCGGAAGCAGGCTTCCTCGGTGAAATCACCCTGCACGAAATCAACACCGGGTACCGGATCCATGGCCAGGATGTCCGAGGCGATCACCCGGCCCTGGCTGCCCACCAGGCTGACCGCGACCTGGGACCAGCCTCCAGGGGCGGAACCCAGGTCCACAACCGTCATGCCCGGCCTGATGAGACGATCGGATTTCTGGATCTCAAGCAGCTTGTAGCTGGCGCGGGAGCGATAACCCTCAGCCCTCGATTTTTTCACCCAGGCGTCGTCTTCGTGCTCCTTCAGCCAGTTCTTGCTGCTTTTGGATTTAGACATGTAACAACCCGCTTTCTTTCCTGTACAATGCGCAGCCCTTTAAAGACCGGCTGAACCTCGATGCCATTAGACAAAAAAACCCAGCGAAAGTACCGCAGTATTGGCCACCACTTGGATCCCGTGGTCATAGTTGCCAACGGCCTCACGGAAAATGTGCTGGCCGAAATCAATCGCGCCCTCTCGGATCACGAACTCATCAAGGTGAGGATCGTGGCGGACGAACGTGAGGACAGGAAAGCGATCATCGGGGAAATCTGTGAATTACAACAGGCGGAGCTGGTGCAAACGATCGGCAAGATTGCTCTGATTTACCGGAAAGCTGTTGAAAAAAAACCGCACTTGTCCAATGTCGAGCGGTACAAGAATTCAATAAAAGGATAAGTGGGAAAGTTCTGCTTATAACGCGTTCGGCAAAAGTCTGCCCTTTTACTTCCCAGGTATTCCTTTATCAGCCCTTACAGGTGCTCCACCTTCTCGATTTCGTACGGCACATCGCCACCCGGCGCCTTTACCGTGATTTCATCGCCTTCCGACTTGCCCATCATGGCGCGGGCGATCGGTGACCCAACGGAAATCTTGCCGTTCTTCACATCGGCCTCATCCTCACCCACGATCTGGTAAGTCACCGATTGTTCCGTATCGAGATTGTACAGGGTAACGGTAGTGCCAAAAATGACCTTGCCGGTAGCAGGGATGGCTTTGATATCAATGATTTCGGAATCGGCCAGCTTGCCCTCGATTTGCTTGATGCGCCCTTCGCAAAAACTCTGCTGTTCGCGGGCGGCATGGTACTCGGCATTTTCCTTCAGGTCGCCATGCTCCCTGGCCTCGGCAATAGCCTGCGTGATTTTCGGGCGCTGGACCGTCTTGAGCTCGTTGAGCTCAGCCCTCAATCTTTCCGCCCCATCGATAGTCATGGGTACTTTTCGCATGTCCGGACTCTCTTAAAGATGTGTAACGAGCAGACTTACCCTGACCGGCTGTGTCAGGATTTCTGTTCTGCGTGCAGGTGCTGCAGGCTGTTGACTGAAGTTTCTCCGCCAAAGACCAGAGCTTCATAAACCGCTTTGGCGCTGGCAATAGTGGTTGTGCAGTAGACGCCGTGCCGCAAGGCCGTGCTGCGGATGGTGGCTGAGTCGGCGATTGCCTGCCGCCCTTCCGTAGTGTTCACGATAAGGACTATCTCTTCATTTTTCAACATATCCACGATATGCGGACGTCCTTCCATCACCTTGTTCACCGACTCAACGGGAATTCCCGCCTCCTCGATGACTTTGGCGGTGCCCTTGGTGGCGACCAGCTTGAACCCCAGTTTGTGGTAATTGCGCGCCAGCTCCGCCAGGTCGCCCTTGTCGGCTTCACGTACACTGATGAATGCCTTGCCATCGAGGGGAATGTTAAGTTCGCCCAACCCCTGGGACTTGTAATAGGCCTCGGCAAAGGTTTCGCCGGTACCCATCACTTCGCCGGTGGATTTCATCTCTGGCCCCAGGATGGGATCCACGCCCGGGAACTTGTTGAACGGGAAGATGGCTTCCTTGACCGAGTAGAACGACGGCACAATCTCTTTGGTGAAATTCTGGGATTTCAGTGAAATACCTGCCATGCACTTGGCGGCGATCTTCGCCAGTGACACGCCGATACACTTGGACACGAACGGTACGGTGCGTGATGCGCGCGGATTCACTTCGATGATGTAAATCTCGCCGTCCTGGTAGGCCAGCTGGGCATTCATCAGGCCCACGACTCCCAATTCCCGGGCCAACAGGATGCACTGCTCGCGAATATTGTCCTGGATATCCATTGGCAGGCTGTAGGGTGGCAGCGAACATGCTGAGTCACCGGAATGCACGCCAGCCTGCTCGATGTGCTGCATGATGGAACCGACCACGACTAATTCGCCGTCACTGACCACGTCCACGTCCATTTCGATGGCGGAGTTCAGGTAATGATCAAGCAGCACCGGACTTTCATTGGATACTTCAACCGCACTCTTGATGTACCGCTTCAGTTCTGCCTCGTTGTAGACGATTTCCATGGCGCGACCGCCAAGCACATAGGACGGACGCACCACCAGCGGGTAGCCGATCTGCTCCGCCTTGGCGACCGCCTCCTCGAGGCTGCGCACCGTGCTGTTGGGCGGCTGTTTCAGGCCCAGTTTCTGGATCAGGTTTTGGAACCGCTCCCGGTCTTCCGCGCGGTCGATAGCGTCGGGACTGGTGCCAATGATAGGCACACCGAGTTTTTCCAGCTTGGTGACAAGCCGCAAGGGAGTCTGGCCGCCGAACTGGACGATGACGCCGTCAGGTTTCTCAATACGGACGATTTCCATCACGTCTTCCAGTGTCACCGGCTCGAAATAGAGACGGTCTGACACGTTGAAGTCTGTGGATACGGTTTCCGGGTTGCAGTTGACCATGATGGCTTCATAGCCTTCCTCGCGCATGGCCAGTGCCGCATGCACGCAGCAATAATCGAATTCGATACCCTGGCCTATGCGGTTGGGGCCGCCGCCAAGCACGATGATCTTCTTGCGGCTGGAAACTTCTGCCTCG
>JALRBG010000067.1 GCA_023257855.1 Pseudomonadales bacterium
GATCGTCCATATCGACCCAATAACCCATTTTTTTAGTCAGATCGTTCCACACATCGGTGTAGCGCATGACTGCTGTCCGACAAGCGGCATTGTAATCTTCAACCGAAATGCTAGTGCCAATATCTTCTTTGGTGATGGGCGCAGGTTCAGTGATAGCGGCCTTCCTGCTGCTGTTCCTGAAACTCGATTCCGGCGGGCATTCTGCAGGCGCCGGGGGCAAGGAGGTTGATGTGGGCCGTCCAGCCCCGGAAAGAAATGCGGGTAATCCTGCGCCAGCCTGACCCAATTGGCAGGCATAAAAAAATCGCTGCATAACAGCGGTTTTTTTATGGCACTCTGGAACAGCGGGTGTCAGGCCTGTACCTCCTGGATGTTCTGCAGCGGTATGTTGCGGGCGTTCTCTGCCCCTTTCATGTACTCGCTGATTTCATTGAAGTTCATGTACCTGTATATCTCACCCGACATCGTGTTCAGGCTGTTCATATAGGCCATGTATTCCTCCATGTCGGGGATCCTGCCCAGTAGTGAACAGACGGCTGCCATTTCTGCGGATGCCAGGTAGACATTGGCGCCGTCGCCGAGGCGGTTCGGGAAGTTGCGCGTGGAAGTAGACACCACGGTGGACTTCGCTGCCACGCGTGCCTGGTTGCCCATGCACAGGGAGCAGCCCGGCATCTCGGTTCGTGCGCCAACCTTGCCATAGATGGCGTAGTAACCTTCCTCGGTCAGCTGATGCTGGTCCATCTTGGTGGGGGGTGCAATCCAAAGGCGAGTCGGTATACCGCTTTCAGCCTGTTCCAGGACCTTGCCAGCAGCACGGAAATTGCCGATGTTGAGCATGCAGGAGCCGATGAAGACTTCATCGATCTTGGTGCCTGCCACTTCGGACAGGGGTTTGACGTCATCCGGGTCATTCGGGCAGGCGAGCAGGGGTTCCTTGATGTCATTGAGATTGATCTCGATGATTTCCTTGTACTCGGCATCGGCGTCCGCTTCCAGCAGTTCCGGGTTGGCCAGCCATTCTTCCATGGCTTTGGCGCGACGTTCCAGCGTGCGGGGATCGCCATAACCCTGGGAGATCATCCAGCGCAGAAGTGTGACGTTGGACTTGAAGTACTCGATGATCGGCTCCGGGTTCAGCTTGATGGTGCAACCGGCGGCAGAGCGTTCTGCCGACGCGTCGGAAAGCTCGAACGCCTGTTCGATCTTGAGATCCGGCAGCCCCTCGATCTCAAGTATGCGGCCGGAATATATGTTCTTCTTGCCTTTCTTTTCCACGGTCAGATGGCCCTGCTGGATGGCGGCGTACGGGATGGCATTGACCAGGTCGCGCAGGGTGATCCCGGGCTGCATTTCACCCTTGAAGCGAACCAGGACGGACTCGGGCATATCGAGTGGCATGACACCTGTGGCTGCTGCGAATGCGACCAGGCCGGAACCGGCCGGGAACGAAATGCCGATCGGGAAACGGGTATGCGAGTCACCGCCGGTACCGACGGTGTCCGGCAGGAGCATGCGGTTCAGCCAGGAATGGATGATGCCGTCGCCGGGGCGCAAGGAAACACCGCCACGCGTCTGGATGAAGTCCGGCAGGGAATGCTGGGTTTCAATGTCCACAGGCTTGGGATAGGCGGCCGTGTGGCAGAACGATTGCATGACCAGGTCGGCCGTGAACCCGAGGCAGGCCAGGTCCTTCAGCTCATCACGGGTCATGGGGCCGGTGGTGTCCTGGGAGCCCACCGTGGTCATGCGTGGCTCGCAATACGTGCCCGGGCGGATGCCCTTGACGCCGCAGGCTTTGCCAACCATTTTCTGTGCCAGGGTGAAGCCCTTGTCGCTTTCTACCTGTGCCTTCGGACGGCGGAATTCCTTCGATGGAGGCAGGCCGAGTTTCTCGCATGCGCGGTCCGTCAGGCCGCGACCGATGATCATATTGATGCGGCCGCCAGCCTGGACTTCGTCAAGCAGCATGTCGGTTTTCAGCTCGAATTCGGCTATTAATTCGTCGGTCCCATGTTTGGTGATCTTGCCGGCATAAGGATGTATATCGATGACATCACCGGTTTCCATCGGGTCGACATTGCATTCGATGGGAAAGCCGCCGGCGTCCTCCATCGTGTTGAAAAAGATCGGGGCGATGGATGAACCCAGTACGATGCTGCCAACGCGCTTGTTCGGAATGTGGGGTATATCGTTGCCCATGTGCCACAGAACGGAGTTGGTGGCTGACTTGCGGCTGGAGCCGGTGCCGACCACGTCACCGACCAGGGCGACCATGTGGCCTTGCTTCTTCAGTTCCTCGACCTGCTGTACGGCATTGGTGATGCCTTCGCGGGGCATCTTGTACATGGCCAGGGCATGCAGGGGAATGTCAGGACGTGACCAGGCATCCGGTGCCGGAGACAGGTCATCGGTATTGGTTTCGCCCGGTACCTTGAAAACGGTCACGGTGATGACTTCAGGCACTTTTTCGCGGTTGGTGAACCATTCTGCATCAGCCCAGGCCTGCATGGCAGCCTTTGCATGGGGATTGCCGGCATCCATCTTTTCGGCGACATCGTGGAAGGCGTCGAACATGAGCAGGATCTGCGACAATTCGGTAGCTGCTGCAGCCCCCAGCTCGTCATCGTCCAGGAGATCGACAAGGGTGGTGATGTTGTAGCCGCCCAGCATGGTGCCGAGCAGTTTCACCGCATCCTGCCTGGAGAGCAGGGGGGAGGTAGCCTCGCCCCTGGCGATGGCGGACAGGAACCCGGCCTTGACGTAGGCGGCCTCGTCTACACCGGCCGGAACGCGGTTGCTGATCAGGTCGAGGAGGAAGTCTTCTTCACCGGCTGGCGGGTTTTTCAGTAATTCAACAAGACCGGTGGTCTGCTCTGCATCCAGTGGCTTGGGCACAGTTCCCATTTCAGCCCGTTCTTCCACGTGTTGGCGATAAGCTTCAAGCACTTCGAGGTTCCTCATGAAACAGATGGTTTGGGGATGCCACAATGGCACGAAAAGAGGGCATTAATTTTACTTGAAATGGCCTTTAAAGACTAGGTCGCTCCTGTTCACCACGTTACAATCTGGGCGCATGAATACTGTCAAAACACCCTGTATCGGTATTTGTTCCACCACGTCCCTGGGCGACAAGATCTGCCGCGGGTGCAAGCGATTCGGCTTTGAGGTCATCAACTGGAATCGCTACAGCGAGGACGAGAAACGTGCCGTCCTGAGCCGGATTGACCAGCTCACCTCGCAGATCATGGCCGAGCGGTTCCGTATTTTCTCTGTGACAAGGCTGCAGCAGGCACTGGAAGACTACCGGTTTTTCTATGACCCTGAAATGTCGCCTTATTGCTGGTTGCACAACCTGCTGCAAAAACGCCTGTACCGGATCGACAGCTTGCGGGATATCGGCGCTGAACTGACACCGGCTTATGCCGGCGTCGATCTCAGGGACCTGATCCTGGAGATCAATCAGGAGTTGTTTACACTCAGCCAGGCGCATTTCGACAGGTATTTCGAGACACACAGAATGGCGTGATGCCGTATTCAGGACCAGGGGGATGTCATGAAACTACTTTTTACAGGATTGTTGTTACTGGTAAGCACCTGCCTGCAGGCACAGGGAGAACCTCTCTACTCGGTTGATGCTTCCTGGCCCCGGGACCTTCCTGATGACATGATCCTGGGCCAGGTTTCTGGCATTGACGTCGCTCCGGATGACACCATCTGGGTTCTCCACCGGCCGAAAACCCTCAGTGCCGATGACCTGTTCCGTGCACAGGAGCCCATGGCAGCGATGTGCTGCAATCCTGCCCCGGCTGTCCTTCAGTTCAGCAGGAATGGCGACCTGCTGCGCGCGTGGGGAGGCCCCGAGTGGAATGTTGCTACACAAGCCTGGCAGCAACCTGAAGCCGACTGGCCGCTCAATGAGCATGGCATTTTTGTCGATTCAGAAGGCTTTGTGTGGATCGGTGGCAACCAGGATGCCGGGGGCATGCATATCGTAGTCAAGTACACGATGGAAGGGGAGCATGTGCTGACGATCGGCGTGCCCGGGGAAACAGGGGGAAGCAACGACACGCAACGCCTGGGGCGTCCGGCCGATATCGCCGTGGATACCAGTGCCGGTGAAGTCTACATAGCCGATGGTTACCTGAACCGGCGGATCGTGGTTTTTAACAGTACAACAGGGGCCTACAAGCGCCACTGGGGCGCCTTTGGCAATGTCCCGGATGATTCTCCGCTGCCAGTCTATTCCAATGCCTCCGACTTTACCCTTCCCGACCAGTTCATGGGGCCTGTCCATGCTGTCGTGCTGGGCCCGGATGACCTGGTCTACGTGGCGGACAGGACCGGTAACCGTCTCCAGGTATTCACCCGTGACGGGACATTCGTAAGGGAAAGCCTGGTGGCCTCGCAAACACTGGCTAACGGCTCGGTCTGGGATATTGCCATTTCACCGCTCGAAAATTACCGCTGGCTGTTCATTGCCGATGGCGCCAATCGCCGTATCTGGCGCCTGGACAGGGAGAGCCTTGCCACGATGGGCTCCTTCGGGCAGGGCGGAAGGCAGGCTGGTCAATTCGACTGGGTGCATAACATTGCAGTCGACTCGATGGGCAATATCTACACGGCGGAAGTCAATAACGGGAGGCGAATCCAGAAATTCGCCCCGGAACAGTAACGCCCCCAGGCCAGCGATTCAGGGGAGGGTGTAAACCGCTGAAAACCCAGTTTTCATGCGGGTTCCGCATTGCTCCCTAGCGGTTCGCAGGCCATAGACTTTTCCCATACCGCAGTTTATTCTCAATGACTTGAAGGGGATAACCAGAATGCTGAAAAAGTATGCCATTGCCGTCTGCATATTGCTTGCCGCCTCGCTTGTCCAGGGGCAGCCGGGGGGGCTGCCTCGACGTTCAGAGGGGACGCCGGATATCAGTGGCATCTGGCAGGCATTAAACAATGCCAACTGGAATCTCGAGGCGCAGGTTGCCGAACAGGGGCCGGTGGAATCACTGGGCGCCATTGGTGCCGTGCCGCCAGGCCAGAGTGTCATCGCTGGGGGTGAAATTCCCTACAAGCCCGAAGCCGCGCAGCAGCGCGAGCAGAATTTTGCCCTGCGGCGAACCGAGGACCCTGAAGCCAGGTGTTTTATGCCCGGCATCCCCCGCGCCACCTACATGCTGCAGCCATTCCAGATCTTCCAGACAGATACCGATATCATGATGGCCTACCAGTTCGCCGGTGCCGTACGTACGGTATACATGAGCAACCACATGGAAGCGCCCATCGACAGCTGGATGGGCTGGTCTAATGGCCGCTGGGAAGGGGATACACTGGTAATCGAGGTTGCCGGCCTCAATCCCAACTGGCTGGATCGCGCCGGTAATTTCTACACCTCGACGGCAAGAATTACCGAGCGTTATACCCCGCTCAGTCCCTACCACCTGCAATATGAAGCGACCATTGAAGACCCGGCTGTTTATGAAGAGCCCTGGTCCATCAGCATGCCGCTGTATCGACGCGTTGAAGACGGGGCCCGGCTGTATGACTTCAAATGCCCGGAGTTTGCCGAAGAAATCATGTACAACCAGCTCACACGTGAAAATTATTTCCGTGAACGGGGTGTGGACATTGGGGAATAGATCAAAGGAGAAAGCGATGAATGGCAATCGTTTGACGAAAGGCATACTGGCCGGGTTAGGAGTGCTGCTGTCCGCCCAAAGTCTCGGCCAAAATGAAACCTGGCAGATGCCCAGGACGAGCTGGGGCGACCCGCTGATCCAGGGATACTGGACCAATTCCACCATGGTACCGCTCCAGAGGCCTGCCGCGATGGGTACCCGCGAGTTCTACACCGTGGAAGAGCTGGAAGAAAACCTGCGCCGTGAGTTCGAGGATGAATACGGCGAAACTGAACGGGGCACTGCTGCTGACGTGCATTACCAGTTCGATGATTACCTCATGAACCGGACGGCAGACAGCATCACGCAGAACCTGCGGACATCGATCATCTATGACCCGCCCAATGGCCGGTACCCACCACTTACCGATGCTGCGATTGCTGCCCAGGAGCAATACAACACCTGGCGCAGCGAACACCAGTGGGACAGCGCCAAGACCCGGTCATTGTCAGAACGCTGCCTGATCTGGGACCAGGAGGGTCCTCCCGTACTTCCACTCGGATACAACAGCACCTATCAGTTCATGCAGACGGAAGATTTCGTCATCATGCAACTGGAAATGATTCACGACGTACGCATAATTCCGCTTGATGGTGGTGACCCTGCCGAGAACAGCCTGCCACAGTGGCTTGGTAATTCCCGTGGTCACTGGGAAGGCGATACGCTAGTGGTTGAAACCACGGGGTATTCCGGCAGGACCAACGCACCTGGCCTGCGTGGCGTGCCGATGTCATCCGAGGCGCATGTGGAGGAGCGGTTCACCCGTGTTGACGAGAACACCATCGATTACCAGTTTACAGTGACTGATCCGAGCATCTGGCAGGCGTCCTGGTCAGGAAATTACCCGTTCAGGGAAATTGAAGGACCAATGTTCGAATATGCCTGCCATGAGGGTAATTACGGCATCGTCAATATTCTCAGTGGGGTGCGGCTCGAGGAGTTCGAGGCCTATCAAGCCACTGGAAAGATAGGGGAGTGAACATGAGGACTTTGAGGAGTATCAGGAAAGCTGCGGGTGTGTGCTTGGCCATCCTGGGTTTGCTTGCCAACATGCCGGTCAGTGCCCACCATGCCTTTGCCCAGGAATTCAGCGTGGAATTGCCGGTGGAGCTGTCTGGGACTGTCACCAAGGTGGAACTGATCAATCCGCATTCGTGGATCCACATCGCGGTGGTCAATGATGAAGGAGTCGAGGAAAACTGGATGATCGAGGGTGGCAGCCCGAATTCATTGTTTCGCCAGGGCGTCACCAAGAACAGCATTCCCATAGGCGCCCAGTTGAAGGTGTTTGGCTACCAGGCCCGCGACAAGAGCAACAAGGCCGTAGGCAGGGATATTTCTTTCGCCGATGGCACGCCGCTGTTTTTCCGGGGTACCCAGGTGCCCGGGGCGCAGGAATAAAACCCGCTTAGATCGGGAAGTCCTTCAGGTCATACCCCGTCGGGGTGATTTCCAGGGACCAGCCGCGACGGTCCCAATCGCCGAGGACAATGCGTTTCCCGGCTTCTCCATTGATTAGCAGGTCGTGAACGGCCGGTCTGTGAGTGTGGCCGTGCACAAGTATCTTTTGCCCCTTTTCTGCCAGAACTGCTGCAACGGCATCCGGCGTCACATCCATGATGTCTTCGGCCTTGTTGCTGCTCATGGCCTTGCTGTGAGCGCGTGCTTCCTGGGCGAAAGCCTGTCTTGCCGCCAGCGGCTTGGCCATGAAGTCCTGCTGCCATGCGGGGTTCCTGACCATGGTGCGAAAGGCCATGTAATCGTTGTCCCGCGTGCAGAGGGAATCCCCGTGCATCAATAAATAATCAGTGCCGAAAGCGGACAGTACATATGGCTCCTGAATCAATTCGGCGCCACAGCCATTGCAGAAATCATCCCCCAGAAGGAAATCGCGGTTGCCGTGCATCAGGTAGACGCGGGTGCCGGATTCAGCAAGCGACCTTAATTCATCCTTCACCCGCAGTGTAAACGGGTCGGGGTCGTCGTCACCGATCCAGAGATTGAAAAAATCACCCAGGATGTAAAGCGCTGATGCGGAGGCAGCACGATTGATGAGGAAATCAGAAAAGGCCTGGTGGATGTCAGGCCTTTCCAGGCTCAGATGGAGATCGGAAATGCAGTATATTCGCTGCGTTTCAGTCATCTGATACCGTTACGGATTCGATGACGATGTCTTCCCGGGGCACATCCTGGTGGCCCTTCATGGATCCGGTGGCGCAGCCTTTGATCGTGTTCACGACATCCATGCCGTTAGTGACCCTGCCGAACACGGCGTAACCCCAACCCTGGGGTGTCTTGCCGGAGTGATTCAGGAAGCTGTTATCTGCCACGTTGATGAAGAACTGGGCGGTGGCGGAATGCGGGTCCATAGTCCTGGCCATGGCAATGGTGCCTGCCTTGTTTTCGAGGCCATTGTCAGCCTCGTTCTGTATGGGCTTGCCGGTGCTTTTCTGTTTCAGACCGGGTTCGAAACCGCCGCCCTGGATCATGAAATTGTCAATTACCCGGTGAAATACTGTGCCGTCATAATGACCGGATTTGGCGTATTCCAGGAAATTTGCTGAGGAAATCGGGGCCTTGTCATTGTCGAGTTCAAGGGTGATGTCGCCGGCGGTAGTGTGTAAAACAATCATGGATTTTCCTTGTGTCTGGCAGCAAGTCCAGGGTATTCGTATGTAGTTAGTGTTTATGAGACGGGCTATAATACGGCCTTTGTGCACTCTTAGAAAGTCAAAGCCTGAATGAACCAGCCAGCAGCAACACCTTCCAATTTCATTCACCAGATAATCCGGGAAGACCTGAAAAACAACAAGAACGGGGGCAGGGTGCAGACTCGTTTCCCGCCTGAGCCCAATGGCTATTTGCACATTGGTCATGCTAAATCGATCTGCCTGAATTTCGGCATAGCGGCAGAGAATGGTGGGCAGTGTAATCTGCGTTTCGATGACACGAATCCGGCGAAGGAAAGTCAGGAGTTTGTCGACGCGATAAAAGACAATATCAGCTGGCTAGGTTTTGCCTGGTCAGGTGAGGTGCGCTACTCCTCTTCGTACTTCGAGCCGCTCTACGGGTTTGCCGTGCAGCTTATTGAG
>JALRBG010000106.1 GCA_023257855.1 Pseudomonadales bacterium
ACTCAAGCCGGCAGCAGGAAGCCGCCGACCAGCCGCTGATCGCGACCGTCGAGATCGGCAATATCGAGAACACCATTACCGCCGCAGGCAGCCTGCAGCCCTTTGAGTTCGTCGATGTCGGCGCCCAGGTGAATGGCATCCTGCAGGCCTTGCTCGTGGATGTCGGGGACGTGGTCGAGGAAGGCCAGCTGCTGGCCGAGATCGATGCCCGTATCCAGGAAGCACGGGTGGAGGCCAGCCAGGCCAGCATCGAGGCCCTAGAAGCGCAGATCGAAGCGAGGCGCGCCACCCTGGATCTGGCCAAGGCCAATACCGAACGCCAGGAACGCCTCATGGCGGCCGATGCCACCAGCCAGCTCGATTATGACAACGCCATCACCAACCTGGCTTCCGCCCAGGCCAGCCTTGTACAGCTTGAAAAACAGATTCTGCAGAGCCGCGCCAGCCTGGAAAGCGACATAACACAGCTCGAATTCTCCCGCATTTATGCACCCCGTTCCGGCACCGTCGTGTCGATCGAAATGAACGAAGGCCGCACCATCAACGCCAACCAGCAGGCACCGACAATCCTGCGCATCGCCGACCTCAACACCATGACCGTGGAAACCGAAATTTCCGAAGCGGACATCGGGCGTATCAAGAAGGGCATGCAGGTTTACTTTACCACCCTGGGTGGCGGCACCCGCCGCTGGTACAGCGAATTGCGCCAGATCCTGCCTACGCCGGTGATCGAGAACAATGTCGTGCTGTATACAGGATTGTTCGACATCGACAATAGCGACGGCTCGCTGCTGTCCGACATGACCGCACAGGTATATTTCGTGACGTCTTCCGCCAGCAATGTCCTCACCGTCCCGGTAGGTGCGCTGACGTTTCTCGACCAGCCGGCAGGCCAGCGGGCAGCCGTTGGTCGCCCGGCAGCACCCGCAGGCGGTGCGCCGGTTGCCGGTTCCGGGCAGGCTGGCTTTGCGGGCGGACCGCCCGGCGGCATGACGGATGAAATGCGCGAACGCATTCGTGAGCGCATGGCTTCAGGCCAGGGCTTTCCGGCGCAGGGCGGTTTTGCCGGTGCCTCGGCCGCTCGCCAGGGTGGCGGACAGGACATGCCCGCCAGGCGTCTCGCCACCGTGAGAGTGGTTGATGAGAACGGTGTGCAGACGCAGCGGGAAGTCATGATCGGTGTTACCAGCCGCATCGCCGCGGAAGTCATTTCCGGACTGGAAGCCGGCGACAAGGTGGTCGCGGGCATCATTCAGGCCGGCCAGCAGGGCAACGGCCAGCCGCAGCAAATTGATCGTCGTGAAATGTTCCGCGCCATGGGTGGGTTCCGGTGAGCACACGGGCGTTCAGTCCTGGCTTCCCACTGACCAATACCGCTGCTGCCGAGAACGAGCCAGCAGCCGCCAGCGGTGAAATTGCCATCCCCCTGATCGAACTGAGAAAGATCCACAGGATTTTCAAGACCGACGGTGGTGTCGAGGTGCATGCCCTCAGGGGAATCGATTTAAAGATATACCCGGGTGAATTCCTGGCCATTGTCGGCCAGTCGGGTTCCGGCAAATCCACGCTGATGAACATCCTCGGCTGCCTCGACCGGCCGACGGATGGCACATACCTGTTTGCCGGCAGGGACATAAGAAGTTTTGACGCCGACGGCCTGGCCTGGCTGCGCCGCGAGGCCTTCGGCTTCGTGTTCCAGAGTTACAACCTGCTGGGCACCGCCACGGCGGAGGAAAATGTTGAAGTACCTGCCGTGTATGCCGGTCTCAGCCACAAGGAAAGGCGAGTGCGGGGCGAGGCGCTGCTGACCTCACTCGGTCTTGGTGAGCGCCTTGACCATCGGCCGACACAATTATCCGGTGGGCAGCAGCAGCGTGTTTCTATCGCCCGTGCCATGATGAACGGCGGCCAGGTCATCCTTGCCGACGAGCCGACCGGTGCACTCGATTCGCAAAGCGGTGTCGAGGTGATGGCGCTGCTGGAAAGCCTGGCCAGGGAAGGGCATACCGTCATACTGATTACCCATGACAGCGACGTGGCTGCGCATGCCGACCGTATCATCGAATTCCGTGACGGTGAGATCGTCAGCGATTCAGGTCCTGCTGAAGGTGTTGTGGATCCGGCCAAGAACCGGGCATTGCGCGATCTATTTCTCAGCCGCAAGATAACTTCACCGCTGGCCGGTGTCAGTGAAGCCATCCGCATGGCGCTGCGTTCACTGAAGGCAAATATTTTTCGCACGATTCTCACCCTGCTCGGCATCGTGATTGGCGTCGCTTCCGTGGTAGCCATGCTGGCCATCGGGGAAGGGGCGCGCCAGGATATCGTCGATCGCATCAGCCAGATCGGGACCAATCGCCTGACCCTGCAGCCGGCTCGCATATCCGGGCAGCGGCGCAGCATGCCTTCCACACTCACGCTCGAGGACGCCGAAGCTATCTCGGAAGACCTACCAAACATTCTCGGTACGCTGCCCCAGCTGCAAGGCAATTACACCATTCGTTACCAACGGCAGGATTATTCGACAACGGTCACGGCGATTACGGACAACATGCCGGAAGTGAACAACTGGCCGCTGGCGCGTGGCGTTTTCTTTACGAAAGAGGACAGCACCAATTACACGCCGGTTGCCGTGCTGGGATCGACGGTCGCCAGCGAGATTTTCCCGAACGGGGAGGACCCGCTTGGGGAATATATCCTTATCAGCAATATTCCTTTCCAGGTAATCGGTGTGCTGACATCGAAGGGCGGTTCCGGCGGCTTCGGCGGCGGCGACCAGGATGATGTAGTATTCGTCCCGTTCAAGACGGGGGCCCTGCGCCTGATGGGACAGAGCTATGCCAACAATATCTCCGTTTTCGTCGATGACATCGACCAGATCGAGCAAACCGAGAATAACCTCATTGAGTACATGACAGCCCGGCACGGCACCGAGGACTTCCGTATCTTCAATAGCGCCGAATTGCTCGAAACCGTATCCGCATCACAGGATACCTTCACCATACTGCTTGGTTCGGTGGCAGCCATTTCTCTGCTGGTCGGCGGTATAGGCGTGATGAACATCATGCTTGTGTCGGTGACCGAGCGGACACGGGAAATCGGCATTCGCATGGCAACCGGCGCAAGGCAGACCGATATCATGTCGCAGTTCCTGTCGGAAGCGATCGTTGTCTCGGGTATCGGCGGCATCATCGGGGTCCTTACCGGTATTGGGGTGGGGTACATACTCATCGCGTTCGAAGTGTCGATAAGATTCACCTCCATGCCCATGATCCTGGCATTCTGCTGCGCCACCGCAACCGGCCTCGTATTCGGTTTTGCCCCGGCGCGCAAGGCGGCCCGTCTGGATCCGGTCGTCGCACTGGCCAACGAGTAGGCCGATGTTCAAGTGCACCCGCTTTTTCCTGCTCCTGTTTCCGGCTTGCCTGCTGCTGTCAGGCTGCAGGCTCACGGAGCTGCCGCAACTGGAGGCCGCCGACGTCCCTGAGGAATGGCTGGGCCCGGTTGTCGAGGACTCCGAGGTGTGGCCGGAAACCGACTGGTGGAACGCGTTCAGCGATGAAGAACTGAGCACCATCATCACCCAGGTCCAGGAAAACAACCTCGATCTCGATAACAACCGCCGCAACCTGGAGTCTGCCCAGATCGCCCTTCGCGAAGCCGGCTTCAACCTGTTGCCGACACCCATTGTCAGTCTCGGTACCGGGGCGTCATATACGGAGACGCGTGTCGACGGCGTGGATACTTCGGGTTCACCCAACGAGCCTTTCGACCTGGCGGCGTCCTTTACCTACAACGACATTCTCAGCAAACCCGCTACCTATGACAGGGCAGTGGCGGACTATGATTTTCGCGTGGCCCAGGTTGCCGATGTCGCGCTCAACACCCTGGGCACCACGGCATCCACCTATTTCCAGCTG
>JALRBG010000146.1 GCA_023257855.1 Pseudomonadales bacterium
CTGGCCACCGCCTGGCTGCCCGTCCAGGCGCAGATGTTCGACTGGGCGCCCGACTACCCCGTGGGTGCCGCCATTCCGATGCTGGAAGCCCCGGACCAGAACGGCGAAATCCAGACCCTGGCCACGCTCGCCGGGGACAAAGGCCTGATGCTGGCGTTTAACCGCTCACTCGACTGGTGTCCCTACTGCAAGGCCCAGGTGATTGGTCTTCAGGATGTGGTGGCGTCGTTCCGCGAAGCCGGCTTCAACATCGCCGTCATCACCTACGACCCCGTAGCAACGCTCAAGATGGTCGAGGAAGACCAGGACATCACCTTCACCCTGCTGCACGATGAGAACATCAAGCACGTGAATGCCTTCAATATCCTCAACACGGATTACGAACCCGGGCATTTCGCCTACGGCGTGCCCCGGCCGGGCATCATGCTGATCAGTCCGGACGGCACCATCCTGGCCAAGTTTGCCGAAGAGAATTTCCGGGTGCGCCCGGACTGGTCTGGCGTGGTGGAGATGGCGAAAAGCCTGTAAGGACCGCGTTACGCCTTACAGACCAAGGGTGGCCAGCAGCGGGTTGTGGTCCGAACCGCGTGAGGCCAGGGTGCGCGCCTCAAGCACTTTCAGGTCGCGGATGAACATGTAGTCCAGCGGCTTGCCGAAAATCTGCATGCGGTGGTCCACCGCGAACGGCACTTCCACGAAGCCCCGGTGCGAGGCAATCTCGTCCAGCAGCTGCTTGCGCATGTTGTGCCAGGCATTGAAGTCCCCGGCAAAGATCACCGGCCCCTCGTGGCGGTCCACGCACTGCAGCAGATCGTGCAGCTGGCGCGTGTAGGCCTGCATGCCCAGGCTGAAATTGACCGCGTGCAGGTTGACCACCAGCAGGGGCTCATCCATGCCCGCCAGGGCATGCGTGGTGGCATTGGCCGCCTTCAGGGTGCGCAGGATCGGCTCGGGATGGCAGAAGCGATCCTGTTGCCTGTGGCCGGAAACCGACAGGGTCATCACGCCCGTGGTGCGCCTGGGCAGGCTGAAGCCCGGGGCGAAACTGCGGTGCCAGCCGTCATGGAAATGATGCAGGTAATTGCCCTCGACATGGACTTCCTGCAGCAGGGCCAGGTCGATTTCCCGGCAAAAGCCCGCCAGGTCGGCGCTCAGCTGCGGGCGCGACTGCTTCTGGATATTCCAGCTAAGTACCCGGATTGCCTCGGGATTCAGCGGAAGTTCATGGATATTTTGCATACTGTCTGCGGTTAACGGCATGGTGGATTAGACAGGTTCCTTTACCTTATATTGCGCCTGTCCGGCGCAATTCAATTTGCGTATGCTAGGCAACTCGAACCCGGCTTATCCTTACATTAAACCAGTACTTCCGGTTCCCGACTTGATAACGGTCAATATTCAACCTGCCCTCACCGCCTGCCTGGTTGCCCTGCTGCTGGCCGGCTGCCAGACCGCCGAGCCTCCCCGCATCAACGAGGAGGTCGATTTCAATGTCGTCGATATGTCCGGCAACTGGGAAAAGGACTACCAGCTCAGTGACGATTTCCAGACCGAGTTCAACCTGTACATGTCGGACATCCAGCGCACCTACAGGCAGCAGGCTGACGGGCTCAATCGCGGCACCACTTTTGGCGGCGGCCCGTCCGTCGGCGGCTCCATGGAAACCATCGTCGGGCTCGCCCGCTTCACGGAAGAGATCACCCGCATGCCGCTGCTGCAGATCGAACAGGACCGCGCCCGCATCCGCATCGACCGCGAGGACGACTTCGCCCTGTTCTGCGAATTCTTCAGCCGCCAGACCGCGGTGACCCAAACGCCCTTTGGCACCGAACAGTGCGGCTGGAACGGCGAACAGCTGCTGTTCCAGCTGGACCTGCAGGACGGCCTCAGGATCTTCTACCAGGTCACGCTGGCGCCCAACGGCAGGCAGCTGAACATCACCACCACCGTCACTTCCGCCATGGTGTCCACGCCGCTGACTATCAGCAATTACTATCGCCGCTACGACATTCCTGAAAGCGACGTCGACTGCATCCTTACCCTCACCCGCAACAATGTCTGCCGCCGCGCGCCGCAGGGGACCAACTGATGCGGATTCCCGTCACTCTTTTCTTGTGCTTGTTTGCCGGGCACCTGCTCGCGCAATCCGCCGGCGAGGACAAACCCCTGCTGGATATCAGCATCAGCGCCTTTGCCATGAACCTGCCCGAGGACAGCCGCGAGCAGCAAACCCGGCAGATCTATCCCGCCGTACGCCAGGCCGAGGCCCGCTACCTGCCCTCTTTCCTCAAGCTCATGCTGGAAGAAAGCGGCGAGTGGGGTGCTGTGCGCCTGCTGCCGGATGCCGATACCGGCGCCGAAGTGCAGATCGCGGCCACAATCCTCGACTCCGACGGCAACACCCTGTCCCTGGCGCTGCAGGCCATCGACGCCACCGGGCGGACCTGGATCGAAAAAACCTACATCCGGCAGGCGCTCGACAGTGTCTCGCTGAACCAGCCGGTTCTGACCGATCCCTTCCTGTACCTGTACACGGACATCGGCAATGACCTGGCGGCGTTCTATGCCACCCTGACTGCCGCTGAAGTGAATGAAATCAGGGCCGTGGCCACTTTGCGCTACGCCGCCACCCTGGCGCCGAAAGTGTTCGAGCCCTACCTGACGCTTGCCGAAACCGGCCGCTACG
The DNA here is from genome assembly GCA_023257855.1 of Pseudomonadales bacterium. Taxonomy (GTDB): domain Bacteria; phylum Pseudomonadota; class Gammaproteobacteria; order Pseudomonadales; family Pseudohongiellaceae; genus Eutrophocola. Next base: position 2,687 of record JALRBG010000146.1, read on the forward strand.
GCTACTCCCGCCTGCCGGCGGAAAACGATCCCTTCCTGCTGCGCGTACAGGCCATTCGCGACCACGAGTATGTGTTCATCGACGTGGTGGACGAGCAATACGAGAGTTTTTTCGTGGCGATCAAGCCGGTGTATGACCTGTGGCGCAAGTACCGCCGCGAGCAAATGGCCAGCGAGGCGGACAAGATCAATCGCGAAGCGGCCCAGGGCAACGATTTTCGCCGCGGCAGCTACATGTCGCTGCGCGAAAGCTACAACAATTACCGCTGGTCACGCATGCAGGACCAGTATCTCGAGGAACTGAACGAGGGTTTCATCAACGAGATCCAGCCCACCGACATCACGCTCGAGGATTCGCTGTATCACTTGAGCGGCACGCTCGCTGAGCAGTACTCTGAATGGCGGGATATCCTGCAGGAGTTGTACGAACTCGACGGCCCGGTCGCTCCCTGAACATCGACTCGTTGACAGCCATGGCTTTTGCGCCTACAGTTCGCCGCCTGTCACCAGGAATACACCCATGACATTTGTCGTAACCGCCAACATCGCAATCGCACTCGCCGCCGCCCGCCTGGCCGCCGCGGCGCGCCGTGCTGCGCGCGTGCAAAAAGGGACGCCTGGATAGACGATTCAATTCATTAAGTAACGACCGAATTTAAAAACCTCCAGCTGTCCCAGACACTGGAGGTTTTTTTATGCGCTGGAAAAACCCATGAAACTTATCGAGAGGAGAACATCATGGACACCATCGACATCGAAAACCGGCTTGGCCTCACGTTCTGTGACCGGCTGGAACTCGCCTTCACCCACGGCAACGGCAGTCGCGTCTGGGATGAGGCCGGCAAGGAATACCTGGACTTCACCTCCGGCTGGGGCGTGACCTGCCTGGGTCACAACCACCCGGCCATCACCAGGGCCATCACTGAACAGGCGGGCAGGATCATCCAGAGCCCCAATGCGGGATTCACCTATTCTCCCTCTCGTGCCGCATTGCTGGCCGCCCTGGCAAACGTCCTGCCCGCCAATATCGCCCGCACCTTTTTCTGCAACAGCGGTGCCGAGGCCAACGACGCCGCCCTGAAACTCGCACGCAAGATCACCGGACGCACGAAAATCATCAGCACGCTGGGCGGTTTCCACGGCAGGACCTTCAACACGCTCGCCGTGACACGCAGTATGGAAAATGCGGGCCGCTACGTGCCGAAACAGGAAAGCACCGTCTTCGTGCCCTTCGGCGACCGTGATGCCATGACTCGCGCCATCGATGCAAACACCGCCGCCGTCATCATCGAACCCATCCAGGGGGAAGGCGGCGTGCAGGTGGCACCGGAAGGTTACCTGGAACATATCCAGTCACTGTGCCACGAACACGGCGTGATGTTCATCGTAGACGAAATCCAGACCGGCTTCTGCCGCACTGGCAAATTCTTCGCCCTGGAACATGCCAGCGCTATCGAGCCGGACTTCCTCACCATGGGCAAGGGCATCGCCGGCGGTTTTCCCTTCGCCGCCTTTGCCGTGAGCGCAGCGGTCAGCCAGAAGCTGGAAAAGGATGACCACGGTGGCACCTACTGCGGCAACCCGCTGGGCTGTGCCATTTCACATGCCGTCGTGACTTGTTTGCAGGAACTCAACGTGGCTGAACGAGTGGCCGAAAAGGGCCAGCTCCTGCAGGCAAAACTGCTTGCTCTGAAAGCTGTTTTTCCCAATTCAATCAGTGAGATACGCGGTAAAGGCCTGATCTGGGCGATCGCCTGCAGGGACCCCGACCTGACGCGGCCGCTGACCCTGGCCTGCGCCGAGGCCGGCCTGCTGGTGGTACCAACCCGGGGCGGCGTCATCAGGCTGCTGCCCGACCTGCTGGTGAGTGAAGCGGATGTCGAACGCGCAATTGAAATATTGACGGGGGTATTCGCCGATATCTGAAACAGGTAAACAAGAAATAGCGCAGGTTTCGCTCGCGCGTTGTTTTTTCACGGATCCGGGCTTAACTGTATGTACAGTACCGAACTTTTTTGTACATACAATTTGATATGGATATCGAATTCGACCAGAATAAGAGCCTGAAAAATGCGCGTGAGCGGAACCTGCCTTTTGAACTGGCCGCACAATTTGAATGGGAGACCAGTCTCAGGTGGATAGATGAGCGCAGACTGTATCCTGAAAAGCGAATTCTCGCTTTTGGATATATTGCTAACCGCTTGCATGTATTGGTTTACTCACCAATAGCAAACGGAATCAGGGTCATCAGCCTCAGGAAAGCCAATCAAAGAGAGATCACCAAATATGAGAAAGCCATTAATAGACAAAGATGGTGAGGTCAGGGAACTGACCGAAGAGGATTTCAGGCAAATGAAACCCTTCCCCGAAGGCTTGCCTGAGGATCTCGTCAAAGCCATTCGGGCCCGCGGTCAGCAAAAGGCACCCACCAAGACACCGGTGACGATC
>JALRBG010000211.1 GCA_023257855.1 Pseudomonadales bacterium
GTTTGCGCATTACGAACCTGGCCATCACGCCAATGAATATGAAGATGACGGGTATTATCGTGAATAATATCTTTTCCTTTGACACGCGATCGAACAGGCGGCTGAAAAGCGCAAATTGCATGCCCTGGTCATAATTGAGCACGAATCGGTTCCAGGCATAATCAACCATTTCCATGCGCAGGATCAGGTCGTTGATGAGCGCGCTGGCTCCTCTGTACTTGAGCATGGAAAACACCTCACCTTCCAGGAAGTTTTCATCTTCCTGGAACACAAACTGGCTGCCGTATTCGATACGCCCGGGTGCCATCGCCGCGGTAGGATCAATTCGTATCCAGCCGCGGTCCTCCAGCCAGACTTCCGACCAGGCATGGGCATCATACTGGCGCACGTCGGCCGGCAAAAGATCGCTGGTGAACTGGATGCGGGAATACTCCAGGCCGAACACTTTTGCCAGCGCCTGTGACAGTGTCGTTTTACCCATGCCGGGCTTGTCTTACATCAACAGGTGTCCGCCGGCGAACAGGCAGCACAGGGAAAGGCGTATCTGCTTTTCCTTGCCCAGCACCACTTTGCCGATTTCACTGACCGCTTCCTCGATCTTGTCCTGTATGCGAACGGGTTTACTATCGCTGCTTTCGAGTAATTCGTCGTTGTTAATCACTTGTTCCATGCGTTGGTTCCATGCATTTTCGGCAACCTCATTCAGTGGTCAACCGGCATTATGCAATTCCAGGATGTCTTCATCCTCGGTATTGTCGGTGGCGCCCGAGTTTGAAGATACGCGCTTGCGCTTTGCCGCATCGTTACGTCTTTCCTCTAGCTTGGACAAGTAGGCTTCACTGACGTCGCTGGTGACGTAATCACCGTTGAAGACAGAACATTCGAAATCCATTGGGATAATGCTGCCTTCTGCGCATGAGGCGATCAGGTCTTCGAGATCCTGGAAGACCAGCCAGTCGGCACCGATGGCCTTCTGCACTTCTTGCACGGTCTTGCCATGGGCAATCAGTTCGCTGACTGCCGGCATGTCGATGCCGTAAACGTTCGGGAAACGCACGGGTGGAGCCGCCGAGCAGAAATAGACTTTCCTGGCGCCGGCGTCGCGCGCCATTTCGATAATCTGCTTGCAGGTCGTTCCCCTGACAATGGAGTCGTCGACCAGGAGAACATTCTTGTCCTGGAATTCCAGAGGCGTGGCATTGAGCTTCTGCTTCACCGACTTCTTGCGCTGGCTCTGGCCCGGCATGATGAACGTACGGCCGATGTAGCGGTTCTTCACGAAGCCTTCCCGGTATTTCACACCCAGTGAATTGGCCAATTCTACCGCAGCGGTGCGCGACGTATCCGGGATGGGAATCACAACATCGATATCGTGGTCAGGACGTTCCCTGAGTATTTTCTGTGCCAGTTTCTCGCCCATGCGCAGGCGTGACTTGTAAACGGATATGCCATCAATCATGGAGTCCGGCCGCGCGAAATACACATGTTCGAAAATACACGGCGTAAGCTTGCTGTCCTCGGTGCAGATCCGCGTTTCGATATTGCCTTCATGGTCGATATACACTGCTTCGCCCGGCGCGACGTCCCTGATGAGCTTGAAGCCCTGGGAGTCGAGTGCCACGCTCTCTGAGGCGATCATGTATTCATCGCCCTTGCGTGTACGCTTCTTGCCGAAGACCAGCGGGCGAATGCCATACTTGTCCCGAAAACCGACGATACCGTAACCGACGAGCATGGCGATTGCAGCATAGGCGCCGCGGCAGCGGCGGTGCACCCCTTCCACGGCGGTGAATACATCATCAGCGGTGGGTTTGATCTTGTTCAGCACCTGCAGTTCATGGGCAAACACGTTCAGCAGGACCTCTGAATCGGAGTCGGTGTTCAGGTGCCTCAGGTCGTCGCGGAAAATGTCTTCACTGAGTTCTTCGGAGTTGGTGAGGTTGCCGTTGTGGGCAAGGCTAATCCCGTACGGGGAGTTGACATAGAGGGGTTGGGCCTGCGCCGGACCGCTGCTACCGGCCGTGGGGTAGCGTACATGCCCTATTCCCATGTTGCCCGTCAGACCGCGCATGTGGCTTGTCCTGAACACGTCGCGCACCAGACCGTTGTCCTTGCGCAGGTTGAGCTTGCCTTTATCGCTCGTCACGATGCCTGCGGCATCCTGGCCCCGGTGCTGCAGGACGGTCAGTCCGTCATAAAGCGCCAGGTTAACGTTGGATTTACCCACTATGCCAATAATGCCGCACATGCCTTAACCCTGTTTTTGTCTACTAATGCCGTTAACCAACGTTATTGATATGAGTCGTTGATATGAGTCGTAAATATCAGTCGTCAACCTACGTCGTTAACAAAAAGCCGTGAAGCTGCTGCCATGCACTCAGGCCGGCACGCTCCCGGCAGTATCCGCTGCCGGCTGACCGATCCCGAAAAACCCCTGGAGGTATTCGATCATGGCCAGCGCATAGGGCACCAGGAATGAATCGCTGAACCAGTTCCTGGAAAGAGCGAACTGGCTGCCGACCAGCACGATTACCAGCACAATGGTGAGCCCGCGTAGTATGCCAAACAGGCCGCCCAGTGTCCTGTCTGCTCCCTTGAGCCCCGCCGCCTGTGTCAGTTTTGAAACTAGGTTGCTGAGAATGGTTCCGGCGAATATGACAACGATAAACAGGATGGCGAATGCTGCGATTCTGCGCAAGCTCGCATTATTAATCAAATTCACCATTAAATCAGCAAGTTGCGCACTAAAAAGGGTGCCTGCAACAATGGCGGCAAACCAGCTTGCCAGTGACAGCGCTTCCTTTACCAGCCCCCTGAAGACACCGATCAGTGACGAGATGCCGATGATGACCAGGATGATGATGTCGATGAGGGCCAAGTGGCGAGCCTGCTACTGCAATTCTTCGATGCTGAACCGGACCACGACGCCCTCCAGCTGGAAGGACCGGGCCAGTTCCTGTTGCAGGGTGGCCGCCTCGGTTTCAGTCAGCACGGGACCAACATAGACACCCGTCAAGGGGCCGCGACTGGTTTGCAGGGGCCGGCTGAAACCCTTGTGACCGCTCGATTGCAAGCGTTCCACCAGGGCCTCGGCATTGGCAGCCTCGCCAAATGACCCCAGGCGTACTGCCCAAGTGGCAGGCACCCCGGCACTGGTCAGCTGTGGACGCTCGGGTGCCGGTGGCGGAGCAGACTCCGCAACCTCTGGTTCAGCGCTGCTATCTTCGATGATCGTTTCCGGTTCAGGCTCGACGCTGGTGGTATCGGCAGTGATTTCAGGACGTTCCGGCGTAATATCGGGCACGACCGGCATGGGCGGAGGCTCTGGTATGCTGGTGGTCAGTGCGGGGGTGGAAACGCCTTCTCCATCAAGCAGGATGGGGATGAAAATGATGGCGAGGGAGCCGATGACAATCGTGCCGACCAGCCGTTGTTTCATCGCTGATTTCAAAGCAACTCCATTACCGCGGCGACGGTAAAAAATGATCCCGTGACCAGGAGGACCGGGGCATTATCCTCGTCCACCGCCAGCGCCCTGCAGGCCTTTTCGGCGGCTTCGAATGCCTCGGCAACCGTCGTGTTGCAATGCACGCCGGTCTCCCCTGATTCAGACAGGCAATTATATAGCATTTTTCCCTGCAGGCCCCGTTCTTCCTGTATTCCGGCCACATACCACAGCGGATGCAAGGCCCGGTATAGTGACATCACGGCACGGTAGTCCTTGTCCGCCAGCATCGCCGTGACCAGGACCACCTGGCGACCGGGAAAACGCTCAGAAACCTGTTGTGCAACCCGCCTGGCGGCATGGGGATTGTGCCCTACATCCAGAATCAACGGATAGCCCCTGTCGAACACCTGGAAGCGTCCGGGCAGCACTGCATGAGTGAGGCCATGGGCGATCTGGGCGGGCGTGACCTGGGGCGCCAGCAACGTAATGGCCTGAACGGCGACCGCGCAGTTATCAAGGGGATAGTCATTGAGTGGCAAGGCCGGATAAGTGACCGCGTTACCAGCACTGTCTTCCCCCTGCCCCTGCCACTGCCAGGTGCCGTCGCCGTTTTCTGCCGCCTCATACTGCCTGCCTCTGGCATACAGGGTGGCACCGATTTCGTTTACACGTTCGAGAACGCTGGCCGGCATATCCTTTTCGCCGTACAGGGCAGGCTTGCCGGCACGATAGATACCCGCCTTTTCGAAGCCGATAGCTTCCCGGGTATCTCCCAGCCAGTCCATGTGATCGAGATCCACGTTGGTCACAATGGCGATATCCGGGTCAAGAATGTTGACCGCGTCGAGACGACCGCCCAGGCCGACTTCAAGAATGGCGACATCCGGCGCGTAATCGGAGAAGAGCTGCAGGGCAGCCAGCGTGCCGAACTCGAAATAGGTGAGACGGATGTCACCACGCTCGGCCTCGACCTTGGCAAAAGACTCGCACAGCTCAGCATCGGTGGCATAGCGGTCACCAAGGCGAACCCGTTCGTTGTAACGCAGGATGTGTGGTGAGGTGTAGCAGGCGGTACGCATACCGGCAGCTTCCAGAATGGCCGACAGCATTGTCACCGTCGTACCCTTGCCGTTAGTGCCGCCCACGGTAATAACCTGGATACCGGAAAAATCGATAGGCAGCTTGCTCGCCACTTTGTTGATGCGCTCGAGACCCAGCTCTATGGTACTGGGATGCAGGCGTTCGAGGTATTCAAGCCATTGCGGAAGGTTCATTCACCGCTTCTCCGGACGCTGCGCACAACCTGGCGTGATTGTTTCAGACCAGCTCCTGCTGGTCGGGCCGTTCTGAGAAACGATGCATGAATTTACCGATGAGCGCGCTGATACGATCACGAATGGCCTTGCGATGCACGATCATGTCGATTGCACCGTGTGCCAGCAGGAATTCGCTGCGCTGGAAACCCTCAGGCAGTTTCTCGCGCACGGTCTGGCGGATCACATCCTGCCCGGCGAATCCGATGAAGGCATTGGGTTCGGCGATATTGACGTCACCCAGCATGGCGAGACTGGCGGAGACGCCGCCGTATACCGGGTCGACCAGCACGGAGATGTACAGCAGGCCTCGCTGTTTCATTTTTTCCAATGCTGCCGAGGTTTTCGCCATCTGCATCAGGGAGATAAGCGCTTCCTGCATGCGGGCACCGCCACTGGTGGCAAAGCAGACGAGCGGCAGGTCTTCTGACAGGCAACGGTTGACAGCGAGGGTGAACTTTTCACCGACCACTGCGCCCATGGAGCCGCCAATAAAACCAAATTCGAATGCGGCAACAACCACCCTCTGGCCCTTCACCTTGCCTTTCATGACGACCAGGGCATCGTTTTCACCGGTGGCCTTGGTGGCCGCGGACAACCTGTCCTTGTACTTTTTCAGGTCACGGAATTTGAGAACGTCGTTCGGAAGGATATCCTTGCCCAGTTCCTCCCTGCCCTCCTTGTCCAGGAACATGTCAAGGCGGCGCCTCGCTGAAATACGCATGTGGTGATCGCACTTGGGGCAGACGTCGAGATTCTCCTCGAGGTTGTCCCGGTACAGCACCGCCTCGCAGCGCGGGCATTTCTTCCACAGCCCCTCGGGGATGCTGCGACTGCGGCCGCTGTAACCCTTGCGGCCTACAGAAGGCAGAATCTTGGTTATCCAGCTCATGTTTCCCGTCACTTATCCGTTGTTCATTGCCAATTAGCGCCCTGCAGTCAGGCGGCATCCATTGCTTCGCGCATTTCCCGTATCAGGCCAATACGGGATTGTAACGCTTCCTGCTCCCAGGTCTTGCCCGGTTCGAGCTCCGCGATCAGGCTGACCAGTGCACTGCCAACGACGACCGCATCGGCAATGCCGGCGATCTGGCGGGCACTGACGGCATCCTTGATGCCGAACCCGACGCCCACCGGCAGATCGGTGCTGGCCCTGACCCGGGCGAGATTCTCCTGCACTGATGCGATATCCAGGTGGCCGGCACCCGTAACGCCCTTGAGTGATACATAGTAAACGTAGCCTTTGCTCTGTTCACAGATACGCCTGGCACGAACATCAGAGGTCGTGGGCGCCACGAGAAAGATGCTGTCGAGGCTGGTTTGATCAAGCAAGACCTTGAGATCATGGGACTCTTCGGGGGGCATGTCGACTATCAGCACACCATCCACACCTGCGGCGACAGCGGCATCGGTGAAGTCCTGGTAACCCATGCATTCGACGGGATTGAGGTAACCCATGAGCACCACCGGGGTATCAGAATTGGTTGTCCTGAACGCCCTGACGATCTCGAGCGTATCGCGAAGGCTGGTATGATTTTTCAGGGCGCGCTCGACTGCCCGCTGGATGACGGGGCCGTCGGAGGTGGGATCAGTGAAGGGGTAACCCAGTTCGATGATATCGGCACCATTGGCCACGAGTGCATGCATGAGTGCCAGTGTCGTACCGGTATCCGGATCACCGGCGGTCAGGTAGGGAATGAGCGCCTTGAGCCCGTTTGCCTTCAGTTGCTCGAAACACCCTGAAATCCTGCTCATACAGCTATACCTTGATACCTTCGACTTCAGCGACAGTATGCATGTCCTTGTCGCCGCGACCTGACAGGTTGATGATGACGATATGGTCTTTTGGCAATTTGCCGGCTTCCTTCATTGCCCAGGCGATTGCATGACTGGACTCGAGTGCCGGGATAATTCCCTCCATCCGGGTCAGGTATTTGAATGCGGCGAGGGTTTCATCGTCGGTGACGGCAGTATAAGTGGCGCGCTTGAGGTCCTTCAGCCACGAATGTTCCGGACCCACGCCCGGATAGTCCAGGCCGGCGGAAATCGAATGAGTATCGAGGATCTGGCCGTTCTCATCGCTCATCAGGTAAGTACGGTTACCGTGAAGCACACCAGGCTTGCCGGAACTCAGGGGTGCGGCATGCTTGCCTGTCGCAAGACCGAAACCGCCTGCTTCCACGCCGACCATCGCAACGCCGGCATCCGGAATGAAGGGATAGAACAGGCCGATGGCGTTGGAGCCGCCACCCACGCAGGCAACCAGGGTGTCAGGCAGCCTGCCGGTCATTTCCAGGCACTGTTCGCGGGCTTCACGCCCGATGACGCTCTGGAAATCGCGCACCAGCATCGGATACGGATGCGGGCCCGCAACGGTGCCGATGATGTAGTAGGTATTGTCGACATTCGTGGCCCAGTCGCGCAGGGCCTCATTCATCGCATCCTTGAGTGTGCAGGAACCCGAATCGACGCCGATGACATTGGCACCGAGCATTTTCATGCGGTAGACGTTGGCGGACTGGCGGCGGATATCCTCCGTGCCCATGTACACGTGGCACTCGAGGCCAAGTCGGGCCGCTACTGTAGCTGAGGCCACACCATGCTGGCCGGCACCGGTTTCCGCGATGATGCGGGGCTTGCCCATGGCT
>JALRBG010000305.1 GCA_023257855.1 Pseudomonadales bacterium
CTGGCGCGGTATACGGTGATCCCACCAGCGGTGTTGTAACGTGCGGAACGTGTTGCATGCATGGCCCTTCTCCGGGTTGAGGGCCGTCCGGTTAACAGGGGGGAGCGTTTTTGCTGGATTTCGGGACAAGAAAAAGGCCGCCTCGGTTAACCGGGCGGCCTTTTTAAATTCATGGTCAGACAGGATGTAAGCGCTTGTTTACACCTGCCGTTTTCAGATCTGTCGGCAGCCCTCGTTTGCGGACCACCACCAGTTGTTTGACCGATTCATTGGTTTCATGGCGGGGCAGATTGCCCAAGGAGACAGCAAGAGTCAAGTCTTACTGCCTGGATGAGACGGCATCACTTGCCATCCTCCAGGCGCGTGCTCTGGTGAAACACCAGCTCCCAGGTGCGGCCGGGATGTTTTTCCTGCCAGAGGGAGCTGTGCATGGCACCGCCTTCCGAGGCGCCTTGCGGCTGAATCTGCCGGGCCTGGTAGGTGGCCAGCGCCAGACCAGCGGCCACCTGCCTGACCTCGAAAGTGGAAAACTCCCAGCGTGAGTCAGGACTTTTACTAAGCAGCCAGCGGATCACCTCGTCGCGGGACACTTGCCTGCCCCGGGAATCGATTTCCCTGAAATCCTCGCCAATCATGGCCTCGAGTTGGTCAGGGCTGTTGGAGAAGTCCTGGTGCAGCAGCAGCTCCTCGAGAATGCGAATATGTTCCGGCAGGTTGAGAATATCCATAAGTAAGTGCCTTTCAGTATGTGCTGGTGTCCAGTTTTACCCGGGGCTCACCCAGTCCCATGGCGCGCTTTGCAAACGCCCGGCGCAGCGGCATCACCAGGTCGATGCTGAACAGGCCGAACTTGCGCAGCCAGACTGCCGCCAGGTGATTGGTGGAAAACAGCTGCGTCATGTAATCGCTGAAGGCGGCCGTCCGGTCCTGGTCGGTGATTGTTTGCTGCAGGTACAACTGCAGATTGTCGATCGCGCCGGGGGACTCGCCGCGGTCATGGGCGACGGCCAGGATCGCCGCCAGGCGCATGGTGTCGCGAAATGCCAGGTTGAAGCCCTGCCCGGCCACCGGATGCAATGAGTGGGCGACATTGCCCAGCAGGACGAGTCCGGGGCGTACCTGTTCCTCGGCCGTCACCAGCTTCAGGGGATAACTGTGGCGCTGGCCGACGCGTGTGAACATGCCAAGCCGATTGCCGAATTCCTTTTGCAAAGCGTCCAGGAATTCGTTTTCCGGCAAGGCGATCAGCGCTTGCGCATCTCCCCCCTTGCGCGTCCAGACCAATGCGGCGCGATGCTGGCCGTCCATGTCCGGTAGCGGCAGCAGGGCGAGCGGCCCGTTGACGGTGAAACGCTCGTAAGCAACGTTCTTGTGCGGAACTGAAAAGGCGACATTGGCAATGATCGCTTCCTGGTCATAGGGCTGCTCAACTCGGTGGATGCCGAGCTTTTCACAAAGTCCTGACCGACCGCCTTCGGCAAGCACGACCAGGCTGGCATCCACCACCTGGGATGCATCCCCTTTCCCCAGGGTGACCTGCATGCCGGCTTGCTGCGGCGTGATGCCGGTGACCAACACACCGCTGCGGGTTTCCAGGTGCTTTGCGGCCGCCAGCGCCCGGTTGAAAACGCTGCCCAACAAGCGGTTTTCGATGACATGACCGAGGGCATCCACGCCCTGCTCACGACTGCTCATGAGCACGGAACCCAACCGACCCTGGTCGGACACATGGATATGGGTGATGGGTTCGGCTGATACGGCAAGGCCGTCCCACATGTCCAGTTCGCGCAGGTAGCTGACCGTGCCATAGGAAAGCACCGTGCTGCGCGCATCGAAGGACGGCTGTGCGGGCGGGGCATCCAGGTCAATGGGAGCGGATTCGACGAGAAGGATACTCAATGGCCGCGCCAGCGGCATGCGGTCGAGAATGCAGGCGAGACTGGCGCCGACCATGCCGGCGCCCACGATCACCAGGTCATAGCTTGACTTGCTGCACAGGGACATCAGGCAGCGGCCATGAAGGCCTCGATATCCTCGACGGTTTTCGGCAGACCGTCGGTAAGGACGTCATGACCTTTCTCCGTGACGGCGACATCGTCCTCAATGCGCACGCCGATGCCCCACCAGCGCTTGTCCACCTTCTTGTTGCCGGAAGCGATGTAGATGCCGGGTTCCACGGTCAGCACCATGCCCGGCTCCAGCAGGCGCCACTTGCCGTCGATCTTGTAATCGCCGACATCATGCACATCCATGCCGATCCAGTGACCGGCACGGTGCATGTAGAAATCGCGATAGGCGCCCTTCTTGATCAGCGTGTCCACCTTGCCCTTGAGAATACCCAGTTTCACCAGGCCCTCGGTGATCACCTTCACGGTGACGTTGTGGGGATCGTCCCAGTGATTGCCGGGCTTGACCGCCTTGATGGCTTCAAGCTGCGCCTTCAGCACGAGTTCGTAAATGGCTTTCTGCTCCTTGCTGAACTTGCCGCTGACCGGGAAAGTGCGCGTGATGTCGGACGCGTAGTATTCATACTCACAACCGGCATCGATGAGGACAAGATCGCCCTTTTTCATTTGCATGTTGTTTTCGTTGTAGTGCAGGATGCAGGCGTTCTCACCGCTGGCGACGATGGAGTTGTAGGCAGGTTCGCGGCAACCAGAGCGCGCAAACTCGTGCAGGTATTCCGCCTCGAGTTCATATTCGTACATGCCGGGTTTGCACACCTGCATGGCGCGTTTGTGGGCACGCACGGCGATCTGGCCGGACTCCTTCATGACCCGCAGTTCATTTTTCGACTTGATCAGGCGCATTTCGTGCAGCAAATGATCGAGTACCAGGAACTCACCCGGTGAGTGCACTCCGCTGCGCACCTTGCTGCGGATCACCTTCACCCATTCCATGACCTTGTGGTCGAACTGCTCGTCGCGGCCCATGGCATAGTAGACGCGTTCACGGCCCTCGATCAGGCCGGGCAGGATGTCATCGATATCGGCTATGGGAAAGGCATCGTCCACTCCCAGCACTTCCTCGGCGTTCTCCGGCCCCATGAGGCGCCCGGTCCACAGCTCCTTGAGCGGATCCTTTTCCTGACAGAACAGCAGGCATTCGCCCTGTTTGCGTCCGGGTATCAGGACCAGGCAGCTTTCTGCCTCGCGAAAACCGGTCAGGTAGTACAGGTCGCTGCTCTGGCGAAAGGCAAAATGGGAGTCGCCGTTGCGCAGCAGCTCGTCGGCCGACGGCAGGATTGCGATTGAATTCGGTTCCATGTGTGCCATCAGTTCACGACGGCGCTTCTTGTATTCCGAAATCTTGATTTTGGCTTGCGGCATAAAATTATCAGTCCTGGCTGTATTTCTGGGGGTCAGTGGATATCCACGTCCGGCTGCACCATGTCATGGCCGTGCCGTGACGGCTTCGGTCCATTTTGGAGGAATACCGTGATGGCAGCCATTCTCACGTATTCCACGATTTCCATCAGGTTAACTTCATTTTCCCGGTCCGTGGCTTCATCTTCCTGTTCCACCTGGGCGATGCGCGAAAAGTCATTCAGCACCTCCCGCGTTTGCTCCGGCATCGCGGCTTCCTCGCGCACCCAGGCGCCGGCAAAACCGGCATTGAAGCCGTCGCACCAGTCAGCCAGTGCGGCCAGTCGGGCGCGGATGTCCTCGTCATCGCTCGGCAGCAGGGGCTGGAAGGCAAAGTCTTCAGCACCCAGCTGGGCTTTGATATCATCCGCCAGCATTTTCAGCAAGCCAGTGATTACTTCGCCTGAACCCCTTTCGATTTTAAGAATTTTCAGGCTGAGATTGAGGTCATAACCGGCTTCTTCCGCACACAGCTGGCCGCTGATCACCCCATGGATTTCCGCCGCCGACCGATACACCTGGTGGGAAACCAGGAGCTCCTGGGTCATTGCATAATCGGCTGCCATGGTGGATTAGCTTACCTGTGCGTCAGTGCTGAAAGCGCGCAATGATAGCACTAGTGAATGCGGAATTGAGTGGTGCCGCGCATTCCCCGCGGAGCCTTCCAAAACTTGAGTTGACCCTGTACTGCACGGGCTTTATAGTTACCTGCCGTCTTTTTTCAGGGAAAAACAGGCAGATGAGTGATACTAGTTTCAATACGTTAGAAGACAAAGTTGATGAACTGATTCAACTTTGTAACAACATGAAAAAAGAGAACCAGATGCTCAGGGATGACAAGCACAACTGGGAAAACGAGCGCAAAGTACTCGTTGAAAAAAACCAGCTGGCCCGCACCCGGCTGGAAAAAGTTTTACAGCGACTGAAAACCCTGGAACAAGTCTAAACACATATACAGCAACACTGCCCGGCACAAAGGGCTATGTCTGAATAATCGCAGCAATAGCGGGAACAGCACCCAGATGGCACAAGAAGTCGATACTGTCTCTATACATATCCTGGGCAGGGAATACCAGATCAGTTGCCCTCCCGCCGAAGAAGAAGCCCTGCGTAAATCCGCCAAGTACCTCGACAAGCAGATGGAAAAGGTCAAATCCCGCGGATCAACACTGGCCTTTGAAAAGGTTGCCGTCATGGCGGCGCTGAACATCTGCCACGAATTGCTCCAGCAATCCCAGCAGGCCGAATCCTCCGAGTCAGACTCCCTTGGCAAAATCAGGCAGCTGCAGGAAAAGATCGAATCAGCCCTGCTGAACAGTCGCCAGATCGAAATCTGATCCCGCTTTTATTCCTTGTACTGTCCCTGTTCTCCGTCCGGGTAATTGGCATATAATCCTTCCCGATCTCCCTGGGATATTGGCCAGTTGAATATGTTCTTGAGCCGATAAAAGTAACCCGGAGGCTTTGCCCAATGGCGTTGTGTGCATGTCCGCAAGACGGAAAGCCTGATACGTCGGACAGGCCACCACCTGAACCGTACGGTTCAGGACGCGTTCGATAGCGGTATCTTGGGGAGTGATTTACCTGCCGCAACGGTCTGGACCCAGATCGAAAACCCCAATCATAGTTTTCTGAGTTAGTGCTTACTTACATTATATAATGCAGGATAAAAGCCCTTCCGACAAAATCCAACTCAGAAAAGCGCTGCGCGCACAGCGTCGCGGATTGTCCCCTCAAGTCCAGCATGAGACCGCCCGCACCGTGGCGGAGATTGCCCTTGGTGAAGCCCATTTTCCGCTGGGTCAGCACATCGCCCTGTTCATGTCGGCCGACGGCGAGGTGGACACTGGCCCCCTGCTCGATGGCCTCCTGGCCAGGGGCAAGGCCTGCTACCTGCCGGTCCTGGTCGAGGACACCACCTCCCTCCTGTTTCGCCAGCTGGTACCCGGCCGGCCGCTGGTCACCAACTTCTATGGCCTGAAGGAGCCCGATGCCGAAGTACCGGTTATTGCTCCGGAACAACTGGATACGGTGTTCATGCCGCTGGTGGGTTTTGATGGCTCGGGCAACCGGCTGGGGATGGGCAAGGGCTATTACGATCGCACCTTCGCCTTCCTGGCGGAGAATGCGGCTGCAAGCCCCGTATTGATTGGGCTGGCGCATGAATGTCAAAGGGTGGGGAAGCTGGAGGCCGCCGCTTGGGACGTGCCCCTTTGGGGTATTCTCACCGGGCTGGGGTTTACCCGCTTCCGGTGATGTCGGCCGGGTCGCCTGGCCTAGAAGAGCAGACTGCTCTGGGCGACGCTGCTGATCAGGATGCCGGCGCTGAACACGATCAGCAGCACCACCATCAGATCCGGACTCTTTTTCATGTTCTCTCCAAAGCTATGCGTAGCTTTTCGTAACATCTGGTCAAGGACCAGAGCGAAACTGCATGGAACAACTAACAAGTTAGAGCCTAAATCTCATATAGCTTGTTATCTATATGATTTAAGTTGCTGAACTATAGGGTTTTTAATTTCTTAACGCAACCTTTATTTAGCCCCGTCAACCCACCCCCAGGCCCGCTCGCAACCCGCT
>JALRBG010000318.1 GCA_023257855.1 Pseudomonadales bacterium
ATCTGGGCGAAGATGAACTCGCTCGTCGACAACGAGGTGATCGACGCCCTGTACCGCGCCAGCGCGGCGGGCGTGCGCATCGATCTCGTCGTGCGCGGCGTCTGCGGCCTGCGCGCGAGCGTGCCCGGCCTGTCAGAGAACATCCGGGTGAAGTCGATCATCGGCCGCTTCCTGGAGCACAGCCGTATTTTCTACTTCCACAACGAGGGCGATTACGAAATTTTCCTCTCCAGCGGCGACTGGATGGACCGCAATTTCTTCCGCCGCGTGGAGACGTGCTTCCCGGTCGAGGAAAAGCGCATGAAAAAGAAGATTCTCAAGGAAGGCCTGCAGATCTACCTGTCGGACAATACACAGGCGTGGATTCTGCAATCTGACGGCAGCTACAAGCAAAGTACGCCGGGCAACGCCAATCCGCGTTCCGCCCAGCAGACCCTGCTGGAATCCTATTGTGGCTGATCGCTGGTTACGATTTCCGCAAACCGCCTGAGCAGACCCGCAGCAACTTCCGCTTCCCTTACCTCCGCTGCCAGGCGCTCGACGTCCAGCCCTTCTTCCCTTATGCGCGTTTCACGCTCACTGATGTAGGCCGCCATGATATGGGCATCGAATTCCGGGTGAAACTGAACCCCCCAGGCTGATTCGGCAAATCGCACCGCGTGATGGGGATCGAAATCATTGCCGGCAAGGATGTGCGCCGCTGGCGGCAGGCTGGTGACTGACTGCATGTGGGTAACATGAACGGGAATAGCCGCCGGCAGGCCGGCAAACAGGGCGTCATCTTTCGCTGCCGGCGTCAGGGCAACGGTCGTGGTGCCGATCTCCCTGCCGCGCGGGTGATAATCCACCTTGCCTCCCAGCGCCTGGGCCAGCATCTGGTGGCCAAAACAGATGCCCAGGACAGGAATGCCCCTGCTCACCACGTCCCGCAGATACTGCTCCCCCGTCCGAATCCACGGCAGATCATCCGTCACCATGGCAGGAGAGCCGGTGACGATGACAGCAGAAACAGCATCCAGGGGAGGCAGGATTTCACCCTCATCGATTGCCACCGTCCGAAAAGCCGATGGCGGCTGTCCCGAACCGGCAATGATCCAGTCCTCGAAATCGCCGTAGCATACAGCGATGGCAGGAATCGTCTGCCCGGTTTTCATGATGATGATGGCAGGCATGGATACGGAATTACGTTATTTCGCCTTTCTGCCGCGCGGTCTGGAAGCGATCTCGCGGTTCTTCTGTAATCTGCGCTTGCGGGCGATCTGCCGGTCGCTCTTGTCTTCCTCGCCCCTGACGAAGGGATTGTCGTCACTGACCAGCTGGATCCGAACCGGGGTGCCTTCGAGATCGAGATACTTGCGAAAATTCTTTTCCAGGAACTTCAGATAATGGGCCGGCACCTTGTCGGTCTGCTTACCGTGAATGATGATCAGCGGCGGATTGCTGCCGCCGGCATGCGCATAGCGCAGCTTGATGCGGCGGTTGTTGATAACCGGAGGTGCATGCGTGGCAGTAATGCGCTCAAGCAACTTGGTGAGCTGGTTGGTATTCAGTTTCTTGCAGGCTGACGCATAGGCTTTTTCTATGGAGCCATACAGGTCGCCCACTCCTGTACCGTGTTTCGCGGAGATGAAATGGATCTTCGCAAAATCGATAAAGGTAAAACGCCGCCTGATGGCCTTCTTTACTTCATCACGGTCATATTCATTCATGCCGTCCCATTTGTTGATGGCAACCACCAGAGCGCGGCCCGCATCGAGCACATAACCGAGCAGATGCAGGTCCTGTTCCACGATGCCTTCGCGGGCATCGACCATGAGAATGACGACATTGGCATCCTTGATCGCCTGCAGGGATTTGACCACGGAGAACTTCTCGATGACTTCCCGGGTCTTGCCCTTCTTGCGGATACCCGCCGTATCGATCAGCGTGTAATGCCGGCCGCGTCGCTCGAAGGGAATGTACACACTGTCCCTCGTCGTACCCGGGTGGTCGTAGACCACTACCCGCTCTTCGCCGAGCAGGCGATTGACGAGGGTCGATTTGCCCACGTTGGGCCGACCCACCACGGCGATACGGATTCCGCCTTCGTCATCATCGTCTTCGGACTGTTGTTCCGCAGGAAATGGTGACAGTACGTGCTCCATCATGCTTTTGACGCCACGACCATGGCTGGCCGCAATCGGGTAGACCGCTTCACAGCCAAGTTTGTGGAATTCGGCCATGGCGACATCGGGGTCGATGCCATCGGTCTTGTTGACCACCAGCGAATAGGGTTTCTGTTTCTTCCGCAGATAGTCCACCAGTTGCACATCACCCGGCAGCAAGCCTTCCCGGGCATCCACCAGCAGAAGGGTTACATCGGCCTCTTCGATGGCAAGCAGGGACTGGTCAGACATCGCCTTGTCGATACCTTCCTCGGTACCGGTGATGCCCCCGGTATCTATCACGATGAATGCCTGTTCACCGAGGCTGCCTTCGCCATACTTGCGGTCACGGGTCAGGCCGGCAAAATCCGCCACCAACGCGTCCCGGGAACGGGTGAGCTGGTTGAAGAGCGTGGATTTACCCACGTTGGGTCTGCCCACTAGGGCGATGACGGGGATCATGTGAGTGACTCTGGTTAGTCCTGAATGGTGGGTATTGTAACGGGAATTGACGGTGAGGGCCGGTCAGGGCCTTGCGTTTATTGCCGTCCTGCCAGCTTACTGCACACTGTAGGCGGACAGGTTGCCGCTGTTGCCGTATACATACAGGGTGTTGTCCCGAGACTGCATGGGGGCGCGAATGCCGTCGGAATCAACACGGGTGCGGCCCAGGAAGCGGCCATCGACCTGGGACAGCAGGTGTACGTAGCCTTCGAAATCACCTACCGCCACATAGTTGCTGAAACTGGTGGGTGCCGTCAGCCGGCGCAGGTCGAGCTGTTCGTTGACCCAGACGGTGGTTTCCTGGCTGGTGCGATAGGCCTTTACATGATCGCGCTCATCGCAAACGTAGATATTGCCGAAGCCGGAGCTGGCACCGTTAACACTGGATTCTTCCACGCGCCAGCGGGTCTGGCCGGTAACCGCATCGATGGCGGCCAGGTAGCCCTGATAGCTCGGCACCAGCAGCAGACCATTGTCTGAAAGCACAAGATCCCCGTCGATATCGACCATGCGGTCGATTTCAGAGCTGCCGGTGGGAACCGCTACGCGTTCTTCCCAGCGCAGGGTGCCGTTGTTGAGAGCGAGCGAGACAATCGTACCGTTGCCAAATGCTGCTATGACGAAATTCTCGATAATCAGCGGCGAACTCTCGCCACGCAGGGTAAGTGCCGGGACGGTATTCTCGTAGATCCAGAGCTGCTCACCGGTGCGGGCATCATGGCCTGACAGTTTGCCGTCGATGGCCTGCACCACCACTATGTTGCCATTGCTCGCCGGCGTGGACAGCACTTCGCTGGTAACCTGGGTTTCCCACAGGATATCGCCCGAGGCGGCATCCAGGGCGATGACGCTGGAGTTCTCGGTGCCAAGCAGCACCAGGTTACCGCCAAATCCAACACCACCGGTAACCTGGAAATCCAGCTCGGTTCGCCACAAGCGGCTGCCGTTTTCCCGATTGATCGCCAAGACATTGCCATTGTTGCTGGCCGCATAGATGGTGTTGTTTTCGATGGCTGCTTTCAGGCGATTGTATTTATCGCCCTGCCCATTGCCGACCTTCACGCTCCAAACGCGGCGCAGCCTGACTTCCTCGGGAAAATCCACCAGTTCCGCCGGCTTATCCTCGTCATCGTTACTTGAAATCCAGTTCATGGGATTCAGATTGCTGCAGGCATACAACAAGGGCAGTGACAGCATCAGGAAAGCTAAGCGGGGGAATTTCATGATTATCAGTTCTTTGATTTAACTACCGAGGCCGCGCATTTTCAGGTCAATAAATCCGGCGTTGCCCGGACCCAGGTTGATGGCGCGCTCGTATGCCGCCCTTGCCTGCTCGACCTGGCCCAGCTGGGCATAGGCATCACCCTGCACTTCAGCATAGGTTGCAGCCATGGTGCCGGGATCCACTTCCGCCAGCAGGTTGAGCGCTTCCTGTGCCCGCTCCTGAGCAAGCAGAACTCGGGCCAGCCTGACACGCGCAATCAGGAACACTTCCTGTTCGGCACTTTTCATGAAACCCAGTTCCTAGCGGCGTTGACGTCCGTGCGGGTGGGGCCACGTGAGCTGACGGGCCGCGACGCACTGCGACGCGTGCTCGGCGCGGCGACCGTCGGCGAGGACGGCTGGATCCGGGCGATCGGCTACCACGAGGCGGTCGCCGGACCACTCGACCGCCACACCCTCGACGAGGTGGCACCCGCGGTCCCGGTCCGCGTCCAGCACAGAAGCGGCGTGCTGTGGACGCTCAACTCGACGGGGCTCGTCCGTGTCGGATTGCCCGACCACCCCGACGGACGGTTGCGCAGTGCCG
>JALRBG010000324.1 GCA_023257855.1 Pseudomonadales bacterium
AGCCATGGCCATGGTGCTCGATCGTATACGGGAAGAAGGACCGCGGATGGCACGGGATTTTGAACATTCAAAAGACCGTGGTGCCGAATGGGGATGGAACTGGAAACCCGCCAAGATCGCCCTCGAGCAGCTGTTCATCGAGGGCAAGCTGATGGTGAGTCATCGGGTTGGTTTCCAGAAGGTCTACGACCTGCCGGAACGCGTGCTGCCAGGTGATATCGACACCAGTACACCCACGGATGACGAGTTTCACCGCTACCTTATCACCTCCACCCTGCGTGCCCACGGCCTGGCCCAGGAAACAGAATTCAGCTACCTGCGCAAGGGCAGGAAAGCCGGGGTCAGAGACACATTGCAAGACATGGTCGATGCCGGTGAAATCATTGCTCTTACTATCGGCAAGCTGCCAGGCACATGGTATTCAACGTCCGGCATCCTGGAGCAACTGGGCAATAAACGGGTGGGGCGCAATGTGCACCTGCTCTCCCCTTTCGACAATGCCGTGATCAAGCGCCGGCGCATCCAGCAACTGTTCGACTCCGACTACCAGATCGAATGTTATGTACCCGATCAGAAACGCCGTTTCGGTTATTTCTGCCTGCCTATCCTGTACGGCACCGAGATCGTCGGCCGGCTTGACCCAAAAGCCGATCGCCAAAATCGCCAGCTCATCGTGAAAGGAATATTCCTGGAAAAACCGGTCAGGGACATGGACGCCTTCTACGCGAAACTGGCGCTGAAGTTGCGCGACATCGCCACCTTCAATGACTGTGACAGCATTATCAGCAAGCCGTCTCGCGGCGACCTTGCCGGCATACTTCTGCAGGAGGCACTGTAAGAAACAGTACCGGCAACCCTCAGGGTGCGTTGTACAGGTTATGCGGACCGACGTTGCCGATCAGGCGTTCGCCGCACAGGGCCATGGTGGTATCCAGTTCCCGGCGCACGATGTCGATCACTTCCGATACGCCCTTTTCTCCCCTGGCACCCAGCCCGTAAACCAGGGCTCGGCCCAGCCAGGCGCCACGGGCACCCAGGCACACCGCCTTGAGCACGTCCTGGCCGCTGCGCACACCGCCATCGACATGAATCTCGATCTTGCTGCCGACGGCATCGACGATCTCGGGTAATACGGTGATCGATGAAGGTGCACCATCGAGCTGACGGCCGCCATGGTTGGACACGACGATGGCATCGGCACCCGTGCTGGCCGCATGACGGGCATCCTCGGCATCCATGATGCCTTTCAGGATGAGCGGCCCGCCCCAGCGCTCCTTGATCCATTCCACGTCCTGCCAGTTGAGCGTGGGATCGAACTGCTCGGCTGTCCACGAGGACAGCGAGGACAAATCCCGCACGCCCTTGGCATAGCCGACGATATTGCCAAACGTATGGCGACGCGTGGCCGCCATATTCAGGGCCCAGCGCGGCCGGGTCATCACCTGCCAGACATGCGACGGTGTGAAGCGCGGTGGTGCGCTAAGGCCATTGCGAATGTCATTGTGGCGCTGGCCGAGAATCTGCAGGTCGAGCGTTAGAACCAGGGCGCTGCAGTTGGCAGCCTTGGCACGGTCGATAAGGCGCTCGGCAAAATCCTTGTCGCGCATGACGTAAAGCTGGAACCAGAACGGTTTTTCAGTGTGTGCTGCAACATCCTCGATAGAGGCTATGCTCATGGTGGACAGCGTGAAGGGAATACCGGCTTTCTCGGCCGCCCGCGCCGCGTGAATCTCGCCGTTGGCATGCTGCATGCCGAGCATGCCGATCGGTGCCAGCGCCACCGGCATCGTCACGTCCTGGCCGGCCAGCGTGGTGGCCAGTGAGCGGTTGGACATATCTACCGCCACGCGCTGGCGAAACAGGATCTTGCCGAAATCCTTCTCGTTGTTGTGGTAGGTGCTCTGGCTCCAGGAACCGGAATCGGCGTACTGGAAAAACATGCGCGGCACGCGCTTGCGGGCCAGGTTCTTGTAATCGTTGACTTCACATAACTGGGTTTTGGCCATCGCGGGGTCCTGCTGGTCAATTATTGGTGCAAGTAAAGCAGATATGCCGGAACACGTTAAGGGCTATACGGGCTTTAGCCGCAATAAAAAACGGAGCCTTGCGGCTCCGCTTTTCAGTTCCGGTTGAAGCTTACCTAGCAGCCAGGCCCTGGACGATCTCCAGCGACTTCATGACGTTTTCTTCCGGGGATACACCGCCGACGGTGCCGACAATGGTGCCGTCCACGTCAACGACAAACGTATCGCGCGATGCGAAGCCGTGATCGATTTCCACGCCACGGGTGTCCTTGAAACCGGCGCGGCCTTCGCGTACATCAATGTCGTAGGATTTGGCGATACTGCCATCGGCGTCGGAAGCCACCGGCAATTCACCGGCACAGTATTCCGGGTCTGCGGAAAAATCGTTCAGGCGTTCGATACTGTCCAGGGAAACGCCAACTACGGTGGCGCCCGCGGCCTTGAACTTGTCCATGTTGATGGCAAAGGTATGGGCCTGGATGTTGCAGCCCTGGGTGTAGGCCGACGGGTAGAAATACACGACGGTCGGGCCGACCAGGTTCAGGGACTGCTGCAGGGAATAGGTGAATTCCTCACCATTGTTGAGGGTCGGGATGGTCAGGTCCTTTATGTTCCCGTCTTTGCGAGCCATGTGCACTAACAGGGCGAGGTTGTCGTCCTGAAGCAGCTCTTCCACTCGCATGCTCACGGTGGTCATGCTGCTCATGAGGGAGAAAACATCAACTTTCTGCAAAGTAAGTGGCT
>JALRBG010000327.1 GCA_023257855.1 Pseudomonadales bacterium
TATCCTCGGCATACAGGTCGGCACCGTTTTCCACCAGGAATGAAACAACAGTCTGCCAGCTCATGCGCGCACTGGTATGCAGCGGTGTCTCACCACGCACACCACCGCGCTGGTTGATGTCGGCACCGGCCGCCATCAGCACATCCAGTGCCTGCATTACGTCCAGTTCAGTCTTCATATAGCCACGGGTATTTTCATTGGTGGACCGGCTGGTCAGCGCGATCATGGGTGTCACACCGAAGATGTTCGGCTGTCTCCAGTCAGCGCCGTTTGCCAGCAGCAGCTTCATCATCTCGATATCGCCCATGTAGGCAGCCTGTTGGATAGGTGTTGCACCGGTGTTCATGATATTGAAGTCATTGGCGCGGTCATACACGATTTCACGTGCAGGCGGATAGAGCTTCAGGCTGAGGTTGGGGTTCGCACCCTTCTCCAGCAGCCGCTTCGCTACATCCATCGCATCATATTCATCGACGGATGGCAGGTCGCCGCGATTGCTGCGTCCTACGACCAGGTGTGTATCCACGGCGGCGTACAAGGCAGTGCGGCCGTAGAAATCCCACTGGTTGATATCGGCGCCACGTTCGATCAGGAGCATGGCAATGTCGTAACGCAGGTTGATCAGCGCCAGGATCAGGGGAGAAACATTATCGGGATCGGGCTTATTGATATCGGCACCGGCATCGAGCAGCGCCTTGACACAATCGATGCAGTTCTCACGGACAGCATACAGCAAAGGTGTCAGACCGCCGGTTTTCATGTCTTTCATGCGCGGTTCGGAGGTCACCTGGCGTTCCCAGTTCCTGTCGATACCCCGCGCTTCCACATCAGCACCCCTGGCGATCAGAAAGTTCACCATGTCAGCGTGCTGGCGTGCCGCAGCCCAGTGCAATGCACTCTGGCCACCCCAGCCTTCGACCGCATTTACATCGGCACCATGCTCCAGCAGCAGTTCTGCCGCAGCCAGGTTGCCGGTGCGAGCTACCGCCATCAGGGCAGTCTGGCCTTCGGGGTTGGCGGATTCAACGTCCGCACCCGCATCCAGCAGCAGGGCGATCATGTCGAGGTCACCTTTTGCAGCGGCTTCGCCGAGCGGGGTTGAGCCGTAATCGTTGCGCACATCGGGATCGGCCTCGGCGCGCAGCAGCCGGCGTGCCAGCTCCAGGTTGCCGTAGTAAGCGGCCCAGTGCAGCGCCGTAGTACCGTCAGCAGTAGTGCGACCTACATCGGCGCCGGCATCCACCAGCGAGATGGCCCGGTCGAACTGCTTCTGTTCCGCCAGGCTGACCAGGGATTCCTCGGCAGCAAAACCCGTGGCGCAAGCGGCCAGCATCAGTAAGGTTGTGTACAGTTGTATTACACGTTTGGGCATAGTCGTTCTGTTCATGTCCTGCTGCTTGCCATATGACTTGTATGATTCTTCAGCACTTACATTTCAGACAGCAGGCCTGAGCTGTCACCGAAGTGATCCAGTTCCACGCCTGCCCTGTCGAGCAGCGTGTACATCAGGTTTGCCAGCGGCGTGTCCTGCGGATACTTGAGGTGCTGGCCGCCCTTCAGGCGTCCGCTTGCCTTGCCGAGCACGACGGCAGGTACCTTGTCATTGTTGTGCAGGTTTGAATTCGCCATACAGCTGCCGTACAGGATCATGGAGTTGTCCAGCACGCTGCCGTCGACATCCGGCATAGCCGCCAATTTACCGACAAAGCGGGC
>JALRBG010000004.1 GCA_023257855.1 Pseudomonadales bacterium
GTGCGATCGAGGGCAAAGTCGGTGCACTGATCGAAGTCAACTGCGAAACTGACTTTGTGACCAAGAACGACAGCTTTTTGGCACTCTGCAATGCTGCAGGATACTGCTGGTTTTTTATCCCGCTTTTCAGCGGGTTATGAGGCGCCCTGCTTTTGCTTGTTTTCCAGCGGAATGAACAGACATGCCACTACAAAAACCACGGTCGTCAGCAGGACGAAGAGCATGCTTTCGCCATTGATGCCTGTGAAGATCATGGTGCGCACCACCAGGACGAAATAGATGATGGAAAGAATGCTGGTGAATACCAGGTTAATCCTGAGTTCGGCGCCGCAACTTTTGCATACATGCGGCCGCTTCATCAGCTTGGTTACGGCATCCATGGCTTCGTTATGGCATGAAGGACATTCATTGCTGCTCATGGCTAAGACCCCCGGTATTTCACGCGTTATTCGTTGGAAGCCGTGATAATGCTAAGGAACGCTTTTAATTGCAACAGTTACCAACTGATTTAATTGCAATTTTTACTGGTTGGTGATGGCACAAAGCCGGTCCAGGGCAGCCCTGGCGCGACCGCTGTCGATGGCATCTGCTGCCATAGCCACACCTTCAGGCAGGTCATAAGCCTTGCCGGCGATAAGCAGCGCCGCCGCGGTCCCAAACAGCACGATATCCCGGTAGGCGTCCTTTTGCCCGTCCAGAAGAGTCCGCAGGCGGCCCGCATTGTATTCCCCGTCGCCGCCCTTGAGGTCGGCCAGGGTGGCCTTTTGCAGGCCTGCAGCTTCCGGAGAAAGACTCGTTTCAGTGACCTTGCCGCCGGCCACTTCGCAGATGTAGTTGGCGCCGGTGGTGCTCAGCTCGTCGAGACCGTCGGCGCCGTGGACGACCCAGGCCTTCTCGCATCCGAGGCGGGCCAATACCTGCGCCATGGGCTCGACCCATTCCTGCGCAAAAACCCCGACCAGGTAGCGCCTGACGCCGGCGGGATTGCACAGCGGCCCCAGGATATTGAAGACAGTGCGTATGCCCATTTCAACGCGAACCGGTCCGACATACTTGAAAGACTGGTGGTGACGGGGCGCCATCATGAACCCGATGCCCGCCTCCGCGATGGCCTGCTCGATCACCGGAATCTCGGCGTCGAGATTCAAACCGAGGGCGGTCAGGACATCCGCGGCACCGGATTTGGAGGACAGCGCCCGGTTGCCATGCTTGGCGACTGGCACGCCGCATCCGGCAGTCACGATGGCGGTGGCCGTGGAGATGTTCAGTGTGCCGGAGCCGTCACCGCCGGTGCCGACAATGTCCATGGCACCCGCCGGTGCCTTCACCGGCAGCGCCTTGGCGCGAATGACATCGACGGCGGCACTGATTTCATTGACGTGTTCGCCGCGCATACGCAGGGCCACCAGGAAGCCGGCGATCTGCACTGGCGTGGCACGCCCCGACATGATGATCTCGAAGGCTTCACGGGCATCATCGAACGACAGCACGTTGCCGTCTGCGACGCGGGCCAGGAAGGGTTTGAGTTCAATCAGCGCGTCGGTCATGGTTTATTTCATGCTGATGGCATTGAGGGTGTTTTGCATCAGGGACGCGATGGTCATCGGCCCGACGCCGCCGGGTACCGGGGTGATCCAGCTGCACTTGTCCTTCACGCCGTCGAAATCGACGTCGCCGGTCAGGCGCCAGCCACGCTCGCGGGTATCATCGGGGACACGTGTGGTCCCCACATCGATTACCACGGCACCCTCTTTCACCATGTCGGCCGTGACGAACTCCGGCTTGCCGATGGCGACGATGAGAATATCCGCGCTGGCGCAGATCTCTTTCATGTTGGTGGTGCGGCTGTGCACGACGGTGACGGTGCAGTTGCCGGGATTGGAGTTACGGGACATCAGCACGGACATCGGTGTGCCGACGATATTGCTGCGGCCGACGACGACGCAGTGCTTGCCGCTGGTCTCGATGTTGTTGCGCTTGAGCAGTTCGACGA
>JALRBG010000072.1 GCA_023257855.1 Pseudomonadales bacterium
CATGGGGTGGGAGTTGGTTGATGCCAATGTCACCGACGGCCGCATCGAGGCAACCGACACCACTGTATGGTTCGGCTTCAAGGACGACATTGTCATTCGTCTTGATGCAGGCCTGGCCAACTCGACTGTCCTGGACGTGCGCAGCAAGTCCCGCATCGGCCGCAGTGATATCGGCACGAATGCCAGGCGCATCCGCGCGTTCATCGCCGCGCTCAACGAAAAGCTGATGGTGGGAAACTGATCCCGGACTAGTGGGGTATGTGGCCAAGCTTGCTACGCTTGGTCGCCAGGTAGGCTTCGTTATGCGAGTTCTCGCCGGTGATGATGGGAATCCTGGCCACTGATATGCCCAGTTTTTCCAGGGCCGCAACCTTGAGTGGGTTGTTGGTCATCAATTCGATTTCCGACACCCCCAACTCCTTGAGCATTGGCAGGCACATGTCGTAACTGCGCTCGTCGGCGTCGAACCCCAAGGCCTGGTTGGCCTCGACTGTATCCGCACCATCGTCCTGCAGGTGGTAGGCCCTGATCTTGTTACCAAGACCAATATTGCGGCCTTCCTGGCGCAGGTACAGGATGATGCCGCTGCCGCGCGTGGCGATCCGGTGCATGGCTTCCCGGAGTTGTGAGCCGCAATCGCAGCGCAGGCTGAACAGGGCATCGCCCGTTAGGCATTCAGAGTGCACGCGGCACAATACTTTTTCATTGACAGCCAGTTCACCGTACACGAGCGCGATGTGCTCCTTGTGCTCTTTCGAGTCCTCGAAGGCATGAATCACGAATTCGCCGAATTCGGTGGGCAGCTTCGAGGATGAAATGAATCGGACGGTCACGGCCAGGAAATTCCGGTTTTTAGGAGGCGTGCACTTTACCAGAAATCGGCATCCAGCGGTTAATTTATGTCCGGGAATACCGGATAATGCCCCTCCTTACGCGGTGGTTGAATGAACACTAATACACAGCAAATACAGGTCGATATCCTCATCGCCGGCGGCGGTCCCACCGGCCTTGCCCTGGCCTGTGCACTGGCCGGAAACGGCCTCGATATCCTGCTTGTGGATGCTGGCAAGGAGGGTATTTCCTTCAATACTTTTGCCGCCCAAGCGGGACAGCCGCATTTCGATACACGTGTCAGTGCGCTCACGGTGACCAGCCAGCAGTTCCTCGAGAGCCTTGATATCTGGAACAAGATCGCTAACACAAGGATCTGCCCCTACCACGAGATGCAGGTCTGGGACGGAGAGGGCACGGGCAGCATTCATTTCACCGCTGCCGAAATCCATGCGGACTGTCTCGGACACATCGTCGAGAACAATCTTGTCGCTGCCGCCCTGATGCAGCGTGCCAGTGCGCAATCCGGTCTCACCCTGAAGCACGAAGACCAGGTCACCCGAATCGATTTCGAAGACACCGGCAAGCCATCTGCGCGCGTCGTCGCCAGACTTGCCAGCGGCGCCGATGTGACAGCCCGCCTGCTGGTGGGCGCGGACGGTGCCAACTCGTTTGTGCGTCAGCAGGGCGGATTCAACACGCGGGAATGGGAATACGGCCACCAGGCCATCGTCACGACGGTAAAGACCGCCCTGCCGCACCAGTTCACTGCCTGGCAGCGCTTCATGCATACCGGTCCCCTGGCCTTCCTGCCGTTGTACCTGCCCGGGGCGGATGCCGCCGACCAGCGGTACTGCTCGATCGTGTGGTCCTGTGTCACAGAAGGGGCGGACGGGATCATGACACTTGATGATGCCGCCTTCAGGCACCGTCTTGGTGCGGCATTCGAGTTCAGGCTCGGCGAGATCCAGGAATCCGACAAGCGTCTCAGTTTCCCGCTGTGGCAGCGTCATGCTACAGATTATGTCCAGGCCAACATGGCCCTGGTGGGCGATGCCGCCCATACGATCCACCCCCTGGCCGGGCAGGGGGTCAATCTGGGCTTTGCCGACGTCCAGGCGCTCTCAGCGGTTATCAGGGAGGCGCTGGGCAGGGGCGAGGACTTTGCCACGCACCAGGTCCTCAGCCGCTACCAGCGCCGCCGCAAGGCCGCCAACCTGGGCATGATGGCGGCCATGGAAGGCTTCAAGCACCTGTTCGGTTCCGACGACCTCGCTCTCACCTGGCTGCGTAATGCCGGGCTCAGGCTGGCCGACCAGGCGCCCCTGGTGAAACAGCGCCTGATTCGACAGGCCATGGGCCTCTGAGCGATTCTGGAAGTTTGCAAGGACTGTGAATTCCGGGCCAGTCCCTTGTGTTACCAAATGATAATCATTATCATTTACGCCCGTTTTCAAGGAGTTTCCCATGTCCGGGTCCCGACCCCGTTCCCTGCTGTTCTTGGTGCTGCTGGTCCTGGCCGGCTGCTCTGACCAGAATGCCGGCACCGGCACCATGCCAGCGCCTGTCCAGGCCAGTGAAGCACTTCCGGCGATCACCGGCCCCGTGGTCGTGTATTCCTCGCGCCAGGAACATCTTATCAAACCCCTGTTTGACCGTTTTACGGCAGAAACCGGCATCGAGGTGCAGTACCAGACCGGTGAGGACGGACCCCTGATCGCCCGCCTGCAGGCTGAAGGCGAAGACACCTTCGCCGACATTCTTTACACAGTGGATGCCGGCAATCTCTGGTCGGCAACTGAAAAGGGACTCCTGGCACCTCTAGATTCACCGATACTTGACACCAACATTCCTGCGCACCTGCGTGACCCCGAAGATCGCTGGTTCGGCCTGTCAGTGCGTGCCCGCACCATTGCCTATTCCACTGAGCGGGTGAGCCCGGACGAACTCAGTACTTACGGCGCACTCGCCAACTCGAAATGGAAAGGCCGCCTGTGCCTGCGCACATCGCGCAAGGTCTACAACATGTCCCTGGTCGCCACCATGATCGCGCGCCTGGGCCTGGAGCAGACCGAGGCCATCGTGAAAGGCTGGGTCAGCAACCTGGCAGCCCGGGTGTTCTCCAGCGACATCCAGGTTATCGAGGCGATCGCCGCCGGCCAGTGTGATGTCGGCATCGTGAATACTTACTATCTCGGGCAGGTCCAGGCCGAAAAACCCGATGTGCCCGTCGCCCTGTTTTGGGCCAACCAGGCCTCCAGCGGCGTCCACGTCAACATTTCCGGCGCCGGCGTGACGACGCATGCGAAGAACCCGGCCGCAGCGCAGCGCCTTATCGAGTGGCTGTCCACCGAAGAACCGCAGCACATGTTTTCCGACCTGAATCTGGAATACCCGGTAAACCCGGCGGTACCGCCCGTGGAGCTGGTCAGGAGCTGGGGCGAGTTCAGGCAGGACCAGCTCAATGTGGAAACCGCCGGACGCCTGCAGGCAGATGCGGTGAAGCTGATGGACCGCGCTGATTACCGATAGTGCGGGATCAGGTTCGACGAACCGCTACCCGCCATCAAGACAAAGTCGCTGAAATTTATTCCAGGAAGCCCAGTTTGCCATGCCTAGCGCCCTGACAAGAACAACCTGGCTCTGGCGCAGCGTGGCATTACTGGCCGCGGCCGTCGTGATCTTTCCCATACTCATCATCCTGGTCCAGTGGGGCACGGTAGGTACCGGCGAGCAGGCAATC
>JALRBG010000142.1 GCA_023257855.1 Pseudomonadales bacterium
TGGCACGGCGGTTCACCGCCCGCACCGTGTTGTCTTTCATGAGTGACGGCAGGCGTGACGGTACCGGCCAGCGCAGACTGCGTTCGCGCACGACAACACCGGACACTTTCTTCCCGAGGATATGCGGGGCGATGCCACGCCGTGTGGTTTCAACTTCGGGTAATTCGGGCATTGGGCTTTCCAGTTATAATGCGGGCTTTCTGTGGCCTCTGAAACATCAGTCAGTTACGGAACAGGACACTAAACTGGAGCAACGCATGATTCTCGGTGTGGATACAGGTGGCACATTCACCGACTTCGTGCTGCTTGTCCCCCCCGCCGAGGCTGCCGGCCAGGCCATGCTCAGGACGCACAAGGTGCTGTCCACCCCCGATGCGCCGGAGCGCGCCATTCTACAGGGCATCAGAGAAATGGGTCTAGCCGATGCCATCGGCACCGGGCGGCTCAGGATCATTCACGGCAGCACCGTGGCCACCAATGCGGCTCTGGAAGGCAAAGGTGTAAGAACGGCTTTCATCACCAACACGGGTTTTCGCGACCTGCTGAGCATTGGCCGGCAGACAAGGCCGTCACTCTACCGCCTCGAATCTCCGCCCATCACTCCACCCGTGCCCCGGGAATTGTGCCTTGAAGCAGAAGGCCGTATCGACAGCACCGGTGCTGAACTTGCCCCGCTTGCACCGGCCAGTCTCGAGGCGCTGGCCAGGTCGCTCAATACCCTGCGGCCGGATGCCGTGGCGGTCTCGCTGCTGTTTTCGTTTCTCGCGCCGGGGCACGAGCAAACCCTCGCGGCATACCTTGAAGAGCATCTCGATTATTCACCTTTTATAACCTGGTCGAGCGACGTGCTGCCTGAATACCGGGAATATGAACGCGGTATTGCCACCTGGCTCAACGCATCGCTCGGCCCCCTGGTTCGTGACTACCTCCTGCGGCTGCAAGCAGACACATGGCCCTGTTCGCTGTCAGTGATGCAATCTTCCGGTGGCACCATCGATGCCGAACAGGCCTCGCGCAAATCCGTGAACCTGCTATTGTCCGGCCCGGCCGGCGGTCTCGCCGCTGCCGCCTTCTTGGCCGAACTCACCGGCCAGCAGAAACTCATGACCTTCGACATGGGTGGCACCTCGACCGACGTGGCGCTTATCGATGGCGCCATCGGGCTGACCACGGAAGGCCGGATCGGCGACTACCCGGTCGCCGTGCCCATGGTCGATATGCATACCATTGGCGCAGGCGGCGGCTCCATCGCGCAGGTGGATGCCGGCAACCTGCTCCAGGTGGGCCCGCAGTCCGCCGGTGCCAGTCCTGGACCTGCCTGCTACGGCCTTGGCGGCACGCGCGCCACCGTGACCGATGCCAACCTGGTGTTAGGCAGGTTGCAGCCGGACGCCTTTCTCGGCGGCAGCATGCACCTGGACGAAGCGGCCGCCAGGGCTGCCTTGATGCCCATTGCCAGTGCACTGGACCTGTCACCGGAGGCAGCGGCCGAGGGGGTGATCCGGGTAGCCAACGAGCACATGGCGCGGGCATTGCGCGTCATTTCCGTGGCACGCGGTCATGACCCGGCAACGTTCCGCCTGTGTTGCTTCGGCGGAGCCGGGGGCCTGCATATCTGCGCCCTGGCCGATGCCATGGGCATGAAGGAAGCCCTCGTCCCGGTGAACGGCGGCGTCCTGTCCGCAATGGGCATGTTCCTGGCCCCGGTCGAGCGCCAGTTGTCCCGCACCCGCCAGTGCCTGTTTTCCAGCCTGGATATCGGGGCGACGGAAGCCCTGTTCGCTGAAATGGAAACCGAAGGCCGGCGCCAGCTGGAAGCCGAGGGCGTCGCCGCGACGGCCATTGTGACTGAACGCAGCATGGATCTGCGCTATGCCGGCCAGTCGGCGAGCCTGAACATCGGCTGGAGCACGCCACCGGAGACTGCGGAGCGCTTCCATGAAAGCCACGAATTGCGCTATGGCCATCGGCTGCCTGCCGAGATTGAACTGGTCAACCTGCGCTCACGTATAAGAGAGCAGAAACCGGCCCCGTCGCTGGCCAAAATCGGTGCAGGCAATCCTGGCCGCCGGGTGCGCAAGTCCGTGTACGGCGTCGAAGGGCCGGTTGCGGTGATTGACCGGAACACCCTGGGTGTCGATGACAGCCTCGAGGGCCCTGCCTTGATCATCGAAACCAGTGCCACCACCTGGCTGGAGCCGGGCTGGAAAGCAGTCTGCGACCCCTGGGGCAACCTCATGCTCCAGAAAACGGCTTAATGACGGTCAACCGGAGGGCAACTGCCCCGTTATTTGGACGTCAGGGCCAACTTCCCGGCAATTTTCGTGGCATCGGGCGGTCTGTTTAACAGGTTGGGCAGGTGGCTCCGATTCAGTGCGGATTCAGCATGAAAATGCGAGAATTCCGGCTTAAATAGCATCGGGAAATATTTCCTAAAACGGTTGACCTGATGGCGTCTAAGGCGGAGGATAGTTGGTCCGAATCCTGTTCCTGACCCGCAATTTCGGGCCTTTCAGCCAACCCGAAGGAGGTAAGGAGTAAATGGCAATGCCGTTGAAAATGACGTTTGGAAAGTCGCAAAAAGCCAAGTTAAACATCCGGTCCACCCTCACCCAAGGTTCGCTCACCAACAGACAGGGCGCTGGTTCCTTGCGCACCATTTTAGTGCTTGGCCTGGCGACAGCCGTCCTGGCGGGATGCCAGACCTCGTCCAGCTCCTCGTCATCGAGCAGTATGCCGAGCATGCCGAGCCCGTCCAGTTCGCCCAGCTCGCCAAGCGCCCCGAGCATGCCCAGCACCTCGTCGTCCAGCATGCCCAGTTCATCGCCCAGCATGCCGAGTACATCGTCCTCCAGTTCATCCGGGTCGCCCAGCTTCCCGACGGCCAGCTCGTCCAGCAGCTCATCGCGGTCCAGCAGTGCTTCCAGCTCGTCCAGCAGCTCATCCAGCCAGTCGCAGCCGGGCCAGCAATCCAGCCAGCAGGGCGGGCAGCAGTCCAGCCAGCAATCCGGCCAGACTGCCTCCACATCCGGCGGGTTCGAGTCTTCCCCGCAGTCCGGCACTGATGGCCAGAGCAGCGGCAATATCGGTTTCGAGAATGCCGGCAGCACCGGCACGGATGGCAGTACCGCGCAGAACGGCACCCAGGCCGGCAGCCAGAGCAATGGCGGATCCGACCAGGCCGGCGGCCAGAACAGCGGCGGTTTTGACACCGCTGGCAACAACAATGGCGGTGGTCAGAGCAACGGCAGCTTCGAGGGTTCCCAGACTGCGGGCCAGGGCAATGGCTCCGGCGACGACCCCTTCGCCGACCTGTCCGACGGTCGTGGCCAGGTCATGACCGCCTCGGAACGACGGGCGGCCCTGGATGCGCGCCTGGATGAAGGCTTCGCCGAATTCGACGGCATGATCCTTGGAGAACGCGAGCGCGTACAAGCCCAGGCCGATGATGCCGGCAGCGGCGTCATGTCCGGCGGCGGCAGTGGTACAGGTAATGGCGGGGAAGTCGGCCAGCCCGGTGGCCCACTGGTTATCGCCTCGGGCCCGCAGACACGCGGTGGTGGCATCATCGTGCCACCGACAGCCACCGGCCGCCAGGGAGATTTCGAGACTACCCAGGAAGAAAGCTTCCCGGTTCCGGACGACATACCGCCGGACGCCAACGACGACGTGGTGGCGCGCCAGTTGCGCGAAGCCGCCATGCGTGAACCCGACCCCGAATTGCGGGAAAAGCTGTGGGATGAATACCGCGCCTATACGGGAATCGGCCAGTAAGTAATCTCCAGGCCGGTCCGGTTAAAGAGAGGAACTGAAAACAGGCAATTGAACATGTACAGACTGTATCGCTACCTGCTCATACTCACACTGCTCACTGGTGCAGCCGGCTGTGCCACACAGACGGTCAAAAGCACGACCTTCACGCCCATTGTGGAGGACAGCGCGCCGATTGTGGAAGAACAACTCCTGGATATCGGCATCGGCATTTTCCAGCCCGGCCTGGATGATGTCCCCCGCAACCGCGAAGAGCTGACCTTCTCCGACGTGCGCATGGCGGAAACCTATTTCGCCTCCTACCAGCTGGCGCAGGCGCTGCAAAACAGCGGCAACTGGGGCGTGGTACGAGTGGTGCCCGGCAGGCTGGAAAGTGTCGACCTCGCCATCACCGGTACCATCCTGCAGTCTGACGGCGAGACCATGCGCGTGCAGGTACATGTCCAGGATTCCACCGGCATGACCTGGATCGACAAGGAATACGAGGAAGTCGTCAGCAAGTACAGCTATGACCCGCGTATGCGTCGCAGCGAGGACGCCTTCCAGGGCCTGTTCAACAAGATCGCCAATGACCTGCTTGCCTACAAGCAGCGCAACATCAGCGCGGCTGACGCCGTCAATATCAGGACGGTTTCGAAGATCCAGTTTGCCCGCGATTTCGCCCCCCAGGTGTTCGATGAATACCTGGCGGAAAACCGCAATGGCATCCTCGAAGTGAAGCGCCTGCCCGCCCAGAATGACCCC
Organism: Pseudomonadales bacterium; assembly: GCA_023257855.1. Lineage (GTDB taxonomy): Bacteria > Pseudomonadota > Gammaproteobacteria > Pseudomonadales > Pseudohongiellaceae > Eutrophocola. The sequence goes on from JALRBG010000142.1 coordinate 4,516, forward strand.
ATCCTGAACCGGATTGAAAACATACGCGAACGCGACTTCCTCTACGTTGACGCCCTGCAGGACTACTACTCCAATTTCGTCAGGCAGATGGAAGTGCCATACACCGAGTTTCGTCGCATGAGTTACGACGAGGTCATGAAAATGGACCGGTTGGCAGCTGATGCACGCCGCAACATGATCATGGGTGTCGCCGCCATCATTGGTGGTCTCGCCGCCACCCAGAGCAACAATGCCGCAGCGTATTATTCCTCGCCGGTCATACTGGCCAGCGGCGGCTGGCTGATCAAGGACGCCTTCGATAAGGGCGATGAGCGCGCCTTGCATGTCGAGGCGCTCGCCGAACTCGGCAACTCGCTGGAAATGGAACTTGCCCCGCAGACCATCGAACTTGAAGAGCGCACCATCACGTTGTCCGGTTCTGTTGAAGCACAGTATGAACAGTGGCGTGAAATCCTTGCCGATATCTATGCCAACGAAACCGGGGAGGCAACCAGCTCCGAGCAGTAGTGATGAAAAGGCCCCAGGCTAATTCATTGATCGCGAGCAGCAAGCCATGGCTGATTCAGATTTCGACAACATTACTCCTGCCGATCTCAACCTGAGCGGCAAGAAGCCCCCGACCGATGCTGTCCCCGAACCCGGCACGCCAACCCTTGGTGTTGCAGAGATCGAACGCAGCGATGAGGAAAAAAAACGCCAGTCGCGCATCCTGACCGGCATTTTCTTTTTACTGCTTGTCCTGGTCGGCGGCGTGATTTTCATTCTGCCCAATTTCGTTTCACCGCCTGACCCTGCTGCCAGTCGCGTCGTTGTCGTCGACACGCGTTCAGACACTGCCGCCCCGGCAGGCCAGGTGTCTCCCTTCGAGGAAGCCCAGAAACTCCGCCAGCGTGAAGCGGCGCAAACTGTCCTCGCCGAACTGCTCGATCTCCAGGAATCCCTGGAAGACAAAGAAGCAGAAACCTGGGCGGAGGAACGTTTCGCTCGCGTTTTCGATCTTGCCGCGCAGGGCGACACCGCTTATCGCGAGCAGGACTTTATCGAAGCCAGGGATTTCTACCAGCAGGGACTGGATATCCTGCAGGCACTGGATAACGACCTGCCCAACGTCTTTGCGCGCTACATGGCCACAGGCGAACAGGCCATACTGGATGGCGACCCCGAACTCGCCGAGACATCTTTCAACATCGCCGTACTGATCAGTCCCGACAGCGAAGAAGCTGTGTCCGGCTATGACCGCTCACAGATCCTGGCAGAAGTGCTCGCGATCATCGAGCAAGGCGAAGCCCTGCATGAGGCCGACCAGTTCGAGCAGGCGCGCGAGTTCTATCGCCAGGCGCTGGCGCGTGATTCAGAGCATGTCGGTGCCGCCGCCATGCTCAGACAGGTCAACCAGGATATCCTCGACCGTGATTTTTCCGCGGCCATGTCCCGCGGGTTTGCGGCCCTGGCCAGCAACGACCCGGAGCAGGCCGAAACCGCATTCCGGCAGGCGCTTGCCCTCAAGCCGCAAGCACCGGAAGCGAATGCCGCGCTTGAGCAGACTACCGGCCAGATGACGCTCAGCGCCATCAACATCCACCTCGATGCCGCCCGCGACCTGGTGACACAGGAGCAGTGGAAACAGGCCCTGGTCGAATACGATGCGGCGCTGGCCATCGACCCCAACCTGGTGAGCGCGCGGGAAAACCGCAGCGAGGCCAACAGCCGCAGCAACCTGGACAATTACCTCGAAACGATCAACAACAATCCCCTCAGGCTGGCGGAAAATGCCGTTTACCAGCAGGCCGTCGGCATTTACAACGAGGCATTGAAGATCAGCGGTGACTGGCCGCGCCTCGACGGACAACTGCGCACCCTGCGCAATTTCCTGGAACGGGCCACCGAACCTGTCACCGTCCATCTGCAATCCGACGGACTCACCCGCGTCACCGTGTACCAGGTGGGTGAACTCGGCCAGTTCACCAACCAGACCCTGGACCTGACTCCCGGCACCTACGTGGCTGTCGGTATCCGGGCCGGATACCGGGATGTCCGCGAGGAATTTACCGTGGGTTTTGACGGACAGTCTCCCGTCATTACGGTCCAGTGTATGGAAGAAGTCCTGTAGGCAAGGCCACAGGCACACCGGCATCAGGAAACGGCATGGCTGACGAGAAGTTGAATTCACCCGCATCGGGCAACGGAGGTTTTGACGACCCCATTGCCCCGATTGATTTCACGCCGATCGATGCCGGCGCCCGCAAGCGGAAGCTGAAACTCAGCCCCGTCAAGATCGTGGTGTCGGTTGTGTTGCTGATTTTTGCCGGTGCCGCCTGGTTCGTGCTTTCCGCACGCTCCGTTTTCCTGGATGTGACACCTGGCACCAGCATGATCAGTGTCAACCATCCCATGGCCATCAAGATCGGTCCCCGTTATCTCGTCCTCGAAGGCGACCTGCCCATAATCGTGACTGCCGAAGGTTATTATGAACTCGATACAGTACTCACCGTTTCCGACCAACAGGCGCAGACCTTCGTCATCGACATGCAGCCGCTGCCGGGTTTCCTGTCAGTGACCGCGGGTGACCTGGCCGGTGCGACAGTGCTGGTCGATGGTCTCGAAGCCGGTGTGACGCCAATGACCGATTTCGAACTGGCATATGGCACGCACACCCTTACGGTGACCCTCGACCGCTATGAGCCGGTGGAAACCACCGTATACATGGAGGGTCGGCAAACCCGCCAGGGTCTGGATGTTGAGCTGCTGCCCGCCTGGGCGAACGTGAGTTTTGCCACGCAGCCGGCTGGCGCCACAGTCACCATCGATGGTGAGGACCGCGGCATCACGCCCCTGGTGGCGGAAATTCTCGAAGGTGATCACGAGATCCTGGTCAAGCTGGCCTCGCACAAGGCGTGGACCGACGACATCGAAGTGATCGCAAGGCAGGACTTCAGCCTGCCGCTGATCACGCTGGAACAGGCCGACGGCCTGGTGCTGCTGCAGTCCACCCCGAGCAATGCCAATGTCACGCTCGATGGCAGCTTCCAGGGCCAGACCCCGCTGGAGATAACCGTACCGCCGGGGCGCTCGCACCAGCTGACCTTTTTCCTCAACGGTTACGAATCCGCTACCCGCGCAATCACGACCCGTCCCGAAGAGGAAGCCTCCCTGCACGTCACCCTGCAGCCGATCCTTAACTCCGTCGAAATCAGCGCGGTGCCCGCCGATGCCGAGCTGTATATCAACGGCGAATACATGGGCAATGCCAACCAGACGGTGGAGCTGCTGGCGGCCACACAGGTGATCGCCATCCGCCGTGAAGGCTATGTCGATTTCGAAACCGAATTCACTTCGCGCCCGGGACTCGAGCAAAAACTGGAAGTCACGCTGAAGACCCTGGAGCAGCAGCGCCTGGAAGACATCAAGCCGTTCATTACCAACGCCGCCGGACAGAACATGAAACTGGTCTACCCGGGGACATTCGAAATGGGCGCATCACGCCGGGAGCCGGGCAGGCAGGCCAACGAGGTCCTGCGCAACGTCACCCTGACACGGCCGTACTACCTGTCACTGATGGAGGTCACCAATGCCCAGTTCGCCCGTTTCGACAGCGAACATTCCTCCGGCGTGGTGGAAGGGCGCACACTCAGCAACAACAACCAGCCGGTCGTGCGCATCACCTGGGAACAGGCCGCCCGTTTCTGCAACTGGCTCAGCGCCCAGGAGAACCTGCCGCCTTTCTATAATGTCGAAGGCGATCGGGTTACCGGTTTCAATCCGTCCAGCACTGGTTACCGCCTGCCCACCGAGGCGGAGTGGGCCTGGTCTGCACGCGTCAACGGCAGCCCCGACAACCTGCTGAAATTTCCCTGGGGTGAAACACTGCCGCCGCCGGCCAACCAGGGCAACTACGCGGACATCTCCGCCGGAATTTTCCTGGGCAGGATCATCGCCGATTACAATGACGGTTATCTGGGTACCGCGCCGGTCGGCTCTTTTGCGCCGAATCCCAACGGCTTCTTTGATATGGGCGGGAACGTCGCGGAATGGGTGCACGACTTTTATGGCTCCACCGGCCAGGTCGGCGCCTCCGTGGAAACCGATCCCATGGGACCGACCACCGGCACCTACCATGTCGTGCGCGGCTCCAGCTGGGCCCACGGCACCATCACGGAACTGCGGCTTTCCTACCGCGATTACAGCAATGAAACCCGTGACGACGTGGGTTTCAGGGTAGCCCGCTACCTGGAATGAGATGATGAAACCGTTTGCCAGCATACTCGCGACCTGGCTGTTGGCGTCCCTGCCCCTGCTGGCTGCCGAGGATGACAGCAGCGAAGGTACTGCAGCGGAACCGGAACAGCCGGCAGCAGTCACCGGGACAGAAGCGCCGGACCCGGACAGCGGGCTGACACCGCCGCCAAGCGAAGATCCGGCGAGCGAGGATTTTGTTCCCAGCATTCGTATCACCGAGGATTTGCCCGTGGCGTTCCCGGTGGACATCTGAGGCACGCAACACAGAGCAACCCAACAACAAGGCTAGAGCATGAAACAACAGGGCATCATTTCCGATTTCATTTACCAGGTCTTCGCGCTGATCATTTCGGTCATCGTGGTTCACGCGGTCTATGTCGCCGTCATTCGGCCCAGTGCCGATGCCGTGATGGAGCAGCAGGCAGCCCAGCAGGCCATCGATCCCGACTATGTCGGTGAGCGCTCCCTGTTCGTGGTAATGAAGGACTACGAGCAGGAGACCTGTATCATCCTGATGTTCTGGGCGATGTCGATCATCGGCCTGAAGATCATGCGCAACCGCAACGAGAACAACCTGCTGCAGCGCCGGCTGCTGAATCTCTCCGAAGGCATGAGCATCCTGCCCGAGGACGCCCGCGATTATGCGCGGCCTGTGCAGGCCCTGCCGGCCGCGGAACGCGAGTTCCTGCTGCCACGCGCCGTGCTGGCGGCATTGCAGCGTTTCGGCTCGACCCGCAGCATCACCGACGTCGCAGCAGTTATCAAGGATATCTGCAGCACGGAGGCGGAACGGCTGGAAAGCGAACTCACCATCGTGAGATACATTGCCTGGGCCATTCCCTCCATCGGCTTCCTTGGCACCGTGCGCGGTATCGGTGAAGCGCTCGGGCAGGCGCACCGTGCCGTCAGCGGCGACATCGTCGGTGTCACGGTCAGCCTGGGCGTGGCGTTCAACTCGACGTTCATCGCCCTGGTGGTCAGCATCCTCATCATGTTTTTGTTGTACCAGCTGCAGCTGATGCAGGACAGGCTGGTGCTCGACACGCAGAATTACTGCGACAACTACCTGATCAGGCACCTGCAGGTACCGGAGAAGGATGAGCACCAGTGAGTACCCATATCATCGAACTGAATGACCGCAACCTCAGGTTGCGCAGCCAGGATGATATCCTGGTGCAGAGTCCGGGCTTCGCCAACATCGCGGAGAAAAAGCCGCGCTTCGGTGAAGAGGCTCGCCGCATCGCCCGCCTGCATCCGCGCCAGACCTTCACCCAGTTCTGGTCACAGCTCAGTCTCGACCCGCTGGCAAACGCCAACGATCACTTTCGCCACCATGCCGACCTGGCTTTCGCCCATCTCAACGACATTTTTAACGACGTTGCCAGCCAGCAGGGAAAGAAGGACGAAGTGATCTTTGCGGTACCCAGCAACTACAATCGCAACCAGTTATCGATACTGCTCGGCCTCGTGCAGTCCTGTGAATTCGATGCTGTTGGTCTCGTGGATTTGCCCCTGCTGGTCGCCGGCAATGCCGACAGCCGCGAAATGATCGTGTACCTGGACATCCAGTTGCACCAGTCCGTGCTGACCACCTTTACCGCGGGCGATGGCAAGGTCACCAGGAACAAGGTCGTGCAGATTCCCGGTACGGGACTGCTCGCCCTGCATGATGCCTGGGTAAACATGGTGACTGATGAGTTCATCAAGCAGAGCCGCTTCGACCCCCAGCACAATGCCGAAACTGAGCAGTACGTCTACAACCAGCTCGAGGAATGGATCGCCAAGGCGCAGCGCGACAACGAAATCCTCATGGAGATCAACAACAAGGGCTCCGTGTTCCAGGCGCGCGTGAACCGCGGCCACTTCGAACAGCGGACGCGCAACATCTTCGGCCGCATCAAGACGGAACTGGAAGGCCTGGCCGGCGGGCAATACGCCCTGCACTTACCCGATACCCAGGCCGGTTTGCCGGGAATCGACCTGTACCTGAACAACCTCCAGGCCGTGAATGAATCCATGCTGATGGAAAACTGTTTCCGGCACATGGACCACATCAAGGGCAAACCGGGATCACTGAGTTTTGTCACCAGCCTGCCAACCAGCACAACCCCGGCCAGCAAGGGGGCCACTGCAAGTGAAAGCCACGCGCCCTCGCATGTCCTGATCAACAACAAGGCCTATGCCCTGCCGGCATTTCTGGCCTACGGCCCCGTTAACGGCAGCGCTGCCGGTGCGGGTGCCATCCAGGTTGCAGCGGCCGGCGGCAGCGGCGAGATCCGCCTGTCGCTTTCCGACCAGGGTGCGGTTCTCGACTACCAGGGCGTCGGCAGCATAGAGCTCAACGGCAGCAAGGCCGCCGCCCGCGAAACCCTCAAGCTGGGCGATGTCATCAGCCTGCCCGGATCCAATACCACCTTGCGCCTGATAAAGGTGACGTAATGGCAAATAGCCGTGCGGCCAAGCGCGAATTCAACCCCATCAGCCTGTCTTTCCTGGACGTAATGTCCTGCGGCTTCGGTGCGGTTGTACTGATCTTCCTCATCCTCGACCACTCCACCAGCGTCAGGAACCAGGTGGACAATCCGGACCTGGCCGCCGAGATCAACCTGCTCAATGAAGAGATCAGCGACGGCGAGCAAAACCTGGTACGCGTCCGCAACACGATTTCCGACGTGGACTTCCAGATGGTCGAGGCCCAGGGCCTGGCCCGTTCCATACAGCAGGAGATAGACAACTTCCTGGAGGAACTCGCGCAGCTGGAAAACTCCACGCTTGCCAAGGAAGAAAGCGTTGAACAGCTGAAGGCGGACATCCAGAACCTGGAAGAGGAGCTGGAAAGACTGCGTGGGGCGCAGGACTCCTTCACAGGCAACTTCATTCGCCCCTATGTCGGCGACGGCAATCGCCAGTACCTGACCGGCCTCATTCTCGGCGGCAGCCGCATCCTGGTCCTGGTGGACACTTCCGCCAGCATGCTGGATAACACCATCGTCAATATCATCCGCCGCCGCAACATGTCCGAAGACACCAAGATCAATTCACCCAAGTGGGTGGGCGTGCGCAAGATCGTCGACTGGCTGACCACCCAGCTGCCTCCGCCCAGCCAGTACCAGATCTACACTTTCAACGAGGATGTCCAGCCACTGGTTCCCGGTACCCTGGGCTCCTGGCTGGAGGTGGCCGACGAGGCCCAGCTGAACGAAGCCGTGAACAACCTGAACGCCACCGTACCGGCCAACGGCACCAACATGGAACGGGTCTTCCAGGCCGTAGCAGCCATGAACCCCTTGCCGGACAATATCTACCTGATCACCGACGGCCTGCCGACGCTGGGTTCCATGGATAGCGGCTTTTTTAACCGCCGTGACGACGACGGCAACCAGAACACGGTATCCGGGCGTGAACGTGAAGCCATTTTCCGGACGGCCCTGGGGGAATTACCTTCGGGAATTCCGGTCAACGTGGTATTGGCGCCGCTCGAGGGCGACCCGATGGCGGCATCACTGTACTGGAAACTGGCCGTCTCCACGGGCGGCTCGTTCCTGAGCCCGTCCCGGGACTGGCCATAGGTCAGGGAAAGAGGAAAGAAAAGCTACTTTCATTTACCTTAATGTAAACCATGGCACGCAGAGAAACTGAAACATTCAACATTTCCTTCCTGGATGTCATGTCTTGTGGCTTCGGGGCTATCATCCTGTTGCTGATGATCACCAAGTCGTCGGCACCGACCCCGCTGGAAATATCCGATACCCCGAGAGAGGGGAGTGTGCTGGAGCTGCAGCGCCAGCTCTTCGAGATCCGTGGTGAAACCAACATCCTCAACCGAGACCTCAATGCCAAACATGAGCAGCTGTCCCAGTACGAGGAGCGCATTGCCCGCCTGCGCCGGGAGCTGAGCACGCTCCGCGGCCAGTTCAACAGCACCAACCAGCAGTCCACCGTCGACGAAATCCTGGAAGGCCAGCTGGCTATTGCCCGGCAGGAGCTCACCGACGAGATGCGCCGGCTGCAGGCCAACCTTGACCAGGAGCGCCTGGACGATTCCGTGGGCGGCGTACCCGTGGACAGCGAGTACATTATCTTCCTGATCGACACTTCGGGCAGTATGTTCAATTACAGCTGGTCGCGCATGCTCGAGGTCATGGTGGACACCCTCGATATCTACCCCGAGGTCAAGGGCATCCAGGTAATGAACGACATGGGTGAATACCTGTTTTCCAGCTTTCGCGGGGACTGGATCCCGGATACCCCGGCCAGGCGCCAGGCCATCCTCCAGCGCCTCAGGACCTGGAATCCCTTCAGTAATTCCAGCCCGGTGGAAGGCATCACGGCCGCCATCCGCACGTACTACGATCCGGGCAAGAAAATCAGCCTGTACGTGCTCGGGGACGAGTTTCCGCCCGCCAGCGGCTCGATTCGGGAAGTCATAGACACCGTGGACAGGATAAATGTGGAAAATGCAAACGGCGACCGCCTGGTACGCATCCACGGCATCGGTTTCCCCGTATATTTCTCCCAGCCGGACCGCTACCAGGCCACCGGCGAACGCTTTGCCACCCTCATGAGGGAGCTGGCCCGCAAAAACGGCGGCACCTTCGTGGGACTGAACGATTTTTACTAGGACCCGTGGAAGCCCCGGAAACCGGGATATTCCGCGGATATTGATGTAACCGCAAACTGGAGTACACTAGGGAGCCCACCTCCGGAAACCGGCAGAACCCTGCGTTTTCCGTGCAACAGGAGGGTAAGATTTTATGATCACCAGAGTTAGCCTATCGCAATTGCCACAGGCCGCCAGGACGCTCTTCCTGCCGGTTGCCATTATTTTGCTGGTCTCCTGCTCGGCGGCCACCATCGATATCAGTGGCACCTACCCCGCCCCGCTGGTGCAGAAGCTGCCGCTGACGGTCGGGGTTTACTATGATGATGCTTTCACCAACTACAGCTTCATCGAGATCAACGACAACACCGGCGATGACCAGTACATCATCAATTCCGGCGCCTCGCAGGTCGAACTCTTCAATACCATGCTGCCGGCGGTTTTCGAGCAGGTTGTCCACCTGGACAGCATCGACAGCGCCGCCAACTTCAACAACCTCGACGCCGTGTTTGTGCCCGCTATCGAGGAGTTCCAGGTTGGCCTGCCCCAGAAGACCCGCCTGAACGTTTACGAGATCTGGGTGAAGTACAACATGCGCCTGGCCAAGGCCAACGGCGACTACATTGCCGACTGGGTAATGACGGCTTACGGCAAGTCGCCGGAAGAAACATTCCAGTCCGTGGATGCCGGCGTCAACGATGCCGCCAACGTTGCCCTGCGCGACCTGGCCGCCAGTTTCACCCTCGGTTTCAGCAACATCCCCGAAGTGAATGAATGGCTGCGGTCGCAGAATGCGCTCGCGGACTGACAGGATCCGGACAACAACAAAGCAATAATTGAATTAATAAAAGATATTTGAAGGGAAATAAGCGGTTTTATCCAGGAAGTTGAAAAGGCAAAACAGCAACGACATGTAAACGCCACATACCGATCGCAGAGTTATCGCCATGAGTACAATCGCTACATTCAAACAACTAGTCCGTCTGGTATTCGCCCTTCCGGCAGCTGCCATAATCAGCAGTTGCACCACTACTGAAATCGACGAATTCCGGCAAAGTGCCACCACCATCGGTGAGAATGAAAGCATCGTCATTCTCGGCCGGCGCCAGAACAACAATTACGAAACCGAGGGAAGCTTTGTCGACTGTGTCGCGAACGTGGTCGCCAGCGGCCAGAACGGCATCAACGTGGTAAACGAGCAGGAATTCCTCGATGCCATGTTTCCCTTCTTCGAGCCCCGCACGGCACCCATGCGCACCGGTCACCTCGAGCAGCTCATGGCCGTCGACATCGCCGCGCAGAAAATAGAAGAATTCGGCATCGAGTACATCGTCTGGCTGGACGGCATCACCCAGCGTTCCGACCAGTCCGGTTCCATCTCCTGCACCATCGGTCCGGGCGGCGGCGGCTGTTTCGGTTTCGGCACCTGGTCCGATGATTCCAACTTCGAGGCGGAAATCTGGGACATGGATACTCTCTCGACCGTCGGCTCTATCAGCACCGAAGCCAACGGCCAGTCGTACATGCCTGCCGTGGTAGTGCCCATCCCGCTGATCGCCAGGGTCGAAGCCAACGCCTGCAGCGGCCTGGGCAACCAGCTCAAGCAATTCATCAACGGCACCTGAAACGCCGGCGTCTTAATATTTGATTAAGCTTTATTCCGTTAGGATGTAACCATGGTTAAAGCCTATCTGAACAACTTCATCAGTCTCCGCCAGCTGCTTTGTGCTGCCGGCATGGTTGCGCTTGTCACCGCCTGCGCGAGCAACCCCACCGGCGGCGCCAATTTCGTTCTCATGTCCGAAAGCACTGAGATCGAGAAAGGCCGAGAGCTGCACCAGGAAATGCTCAACCAGAACCAGGTCTACAATGACGCGGAACTGGTGGCTTACGTCAATCGCATCGGCCAGAAGATGGCGGCGATCTCCCACCGCCCGGAACTGGAATACGTCTTCACCGTTATCGACAGCCCGGACATCAACGCCTTCGCCCTGCCGGGCGGTTTCGTTTATGTAAACCGCGGACTGCTGACCTATCTCAACTCCGAGGCGCAGCTGGCCGCCGTGCTTGGCCATGAAATAGGCCATATCACCGCCCGCCATGCCGTCCGTCAGCAAACGGCCGCCCGCTCTGCCAATGCCGCCTCCATTGCCCTGATCTTCGCCACCGGCGTAGACCTGCGCGAAACCACCAGCCTGATCAGCGGCGCATTGATCAGCGGCTACGGCCGCGACATGGAACTGGAGGCGGACAGCCTGGGTGCGGAATACCTGTACAAGGCCGGCTATGACCCGAATGCCATGGTGGAAGTCATCGAGGTGCTGAAGAACCACGAGGATTTCATGAAGCGCACATCCAACCGCACGGCGGTTGCCTATCACGGCCTGTTCGCCTCGCATCCGCGTAATGACACCCGCCTGCAGGAAGTAGTCGGCAAGGCCGGCACGCTGTCAGCACAGCAGGTGGTGCAGAAGGACCCTGCCGAATTCCGTTCACAGATGACGGGGCTCATTGTCGGCCCGAGCCCGCAAAATGCGGCAGGTGGCGAACAGCGCAATCGCTATTACCAGAGCCTGTTGAATTACACGCTGATATTCCCCGAAGGCTGGCTCAAGGAAGAAACGACGACAACGGTAACCGGCCTCAGCGCCGATGGCGGTAGCCGCCTGAAAGTGGAAGCACAGCGCCTGCAGAACGCCAAGGATCCCCGGCTGTTCATTCGTGAAAACCTGGGCATCGAGGACCTGCAGCGATCCGAAGCCCTGAACCAGTTCGGCCTGTCCGGGTTCACCGGCATCAATCCGGGCAGTGGTGAACGCGTTGCCGTGCTCTATTACGGTCCGCGCGCCTTTATTCTTACCGGCAGTGCGGGCGAAGGGTCTTCCGACGACCAGATCCTGGAGTCCATCCGCAGTTTCCGCCCCATCCAGCGCAACGAAACGCTCTTTGCCAACCCCGTATCGCTCTCGTATATCCAGGCGGACGGCAGGATCAAGTATGCCGACCTGGCAACGCAAACACGCTTGCCGGAACACCAGGAAGAAATGCTGCGCCTGTTGAACGGCGACTATCCCTTTGGCGAGCCCAAGGCCGGCCAGTGGGTCAAGATCGCCAACTGAGCCCCGAGCCAGCGCGCGGCTGCAATTTTCCGCTTACCTGCCGAACAGGTGATACAGGTAGTCGTAATCCGGCTGATGTGTGATGCCCTCGGTGGGGGTGCCCGGTTTGAACGCATCGTGACAACCCTCGCAACTTGCCACCAGTACGTCACCGGTGCTGCCCAGGAGAAACTTGTCCTTGTTCTTGGCAGCATCCAGGGCCAGCATAGCCGCATTGGTCATGGTGCGTGAATAACTGGTCCACGCCTCACTCTTCGCCCAGGCATCGTCCATGTCCCCGGCGCCACCCAGTGCGATCAGGGGGGCGGAACCGGCCAGCTGGATGGCATAGTACTCGATTGTGCGCCATTCTTCATCGGTGATTTCCCGCTGCAGGGCGGCAAAATCCCAGATGTAGTGGGCGGAGTGGTCGATCAGCGTCACCATGAGGGCATTGACGCTGACAGGCACATCGATGCTGTACTGCTCTTCATGGGCAGTCAGCGACCCGGTCAATGCAGTGGTCAGTGCCGCGATCGTCAGCACGGGAATTGCCAGCCGGCTGCATACAGGTGAGAAAATTTTTCGGAATTTCATGTCGCCATCCTCGGATTGGGTCGAAGTTCCAGTATCGGCTTTTCACGAAAAGGAAAGTTGACCCTGGTCAAACCGGTGATGGATTTAATTCACGGCGGCTCCCGTGGTAACTTTGTCCTGTACCGATCGGGATCATAGCCAAAAATGTCCAAAGTTTTTCACGAGTGCCCCCACTGCCACCAGAAGCAGATTTCCAGTTTCCAGAAACTGTTTTCCGTTTCTTTTTCCCCGGCGATCTGCCCCGTGTGCAACCAGCCGAGCAATGTGCCGATCGTTCACGGTCTTATGACCCTGACTGCCTGGATCCTTCTGACGTGGCTCTTCATCGGCCTTTCCATCATGGCAGGCATGTCTTTCTTCCTGCTGGGCACCATCCCGGCATTTATCGTCTGCGTTGACAGGTATCTCCTGAAAGCGCCACTGGTTCCCCGGGAGTTCCAATGAGCAAGCCCCGCATCATCGTCGGCATCAGCGGTGCATCCGGCATCGTTTACGGCATCAAGGCGCTGAAGACACTGCAGTCTCTCGGTATCGAAACCCATCTTGTCGTCACCCAGTCGGCGAAAGTGACACTGAGCCAGGAAACCTCCCTGAAGTATGCCGAGCTGGCGGATCTTGCCGACGTGAACTATGCCAACGCCGACATTGGCGCCGCCATCGCCAGCGGCAGCTTCCAGACCCTCGGCATGCTGGTGGCGCCCTGCTCCATCCGCACGCTGTCGGAAATCGCCACGGGCGTGACCTCTTCCCTGCTCAGCCGTTCAGCAGACGTGGTTCTCAAGGAGCGGCGCAGGCTGGTTCTGATGGTGCGCGAGACACCTCTGCATGCCGGCCACCTGGAAAGCATGCTCAAGGTCACGCACATGGGCGCCATCGTGAACCCCCCGGTACCTGCGTTTTACACGCAGCCGAAAAGCATCGACGGCATCGTGCAGCAAAGTGTCGGACGTGTGCTCGACCTGTTTGGCCTGGACAGTGGAATGGTAAAACGGTGGGAAGGGAACCAGCCCAGACAGTAACGAGACGCGTTGCTGCCTGGGGGTTTTGAATACGTTAAGCGTTAGCCGCTTACTTGATCTTGGCTTCGGTGTAGACGACGTGCTTGCGGACGACCGGATCGAATTTCTTGATTTCCATCTTTTCCGGCATGTTGCGCTTGTTCTTGTCCGTGGTATAGAAATGCCCGGTGCCTGCGCTTGAAACCAACCTGATTTTATCTCTCATGATCTTTGCCTCTTGATTCCAGGATTGAACCCGGACTTATACCTTGACGCCACTGGCGCGAAGATCGGCCAGTACCTGGTCGATGCCGCGCTTGTCGATTATGCGCATGCCCTTGCTGGACAGACGCAGTTTGACGAAACGATTTTCGGATTCCACCCAGAACCTGTGAGTGTGAAGGTTCGGGCAGAAACGGCGGCGGGTCCGGTTCTTGGCGTGGGATACGTTATTGCCAGTCACGGGGCGTTTGCCGGTAACCATGCATACTCTGGACATTGTATTGCCTCGTAATTCCCGATTTTCCGGCCGTTTGCGGCACTCGGGAAAAGTCGCTGAAAAAAAGAGGGCGTATTTAAGCAAAACACTCCTTGAATTACAAGACGATATGCGGCGAAAGCCCCAATTTCCCTGCCTTCAGAGCAGGCCCTGTTCGGCCAGCGATCGCACCCCCCCTCGCCCACGATCAGGTGATCCAGGGTGCGGATGTCCACCTCCTCCAGCAGGCGCTTCAGGCGCCGGGTGATGCTGATGTCGGCCTGGCTGGGCTCGGTGACACCGGACGGGTGATTATGGGCCAGGATCAGGGCAGCCGCATTGTGGAAAAGGGCCCTTTTGACCACCTCCCGCGGGTGCACGGTGGCCCCGTCAATGGTGCCCAGGAACAGCTCCTCCTGGGCGATCAGGCGGTGGCGGTTGTCCAGGAACAGCACCAGGAACACCTCCCGGCCCCGGTGGCCCAGGCGCGACTGGATGAACCGGCGGGTGGTGCCCGAGTCGGTGAAGGCATCGGCCCGCTGCAGCCGCTGTTCCAGGCTGCGCTGGGCCAGCTCCCGGATGGCCTGGAGCTGGGCATACTTGCTGTCCCCCATGCCCGGAATGGCACAAAATGCCGCCCTTGGGGCCTCCAGGATACCCCTGAGGCCGCCCAGCCGGTGCAGCAGCGCCCGGGCCAGGTCGACGGCACTGGCGCCGCGGGTACCCGTGCGCAGGAAAATGGCCAGCAATTCGGCATCCGACAAGCTGGCGGGGCCGCCACGCAGCAGCTTTTCCCGCGGCCGTTCGGTTTCCGGCCAGTCAGAAATGCGCATTGGCGCCCCCCTTTGCCAACGCTAAGTCATTGACATTCAATTGAATTTTTCCTTCCAGGCTGTTAGGCTTCGCCGGGTCTTGCGGGGGCCTACAGGGTAAATGGCGTGCCGGATTCCCCTGGCGCCTCCCGGTATTTACTATAGTCCAGGTTTTGCCCCTGCGCGTGAGTAGCGTCTGTCCATGCTGAGTCTGTCCAACAAGCAGGTGATCCTCGGGATCACCGGTGGTATCGCCGCCTACAAGGCTGCCGAGTTATGCCGCCTGCTGATGAAGGCCGGGGCCGATGTCCGCGTGGTGATGACGCCCTCCGCGCTGGAGTTCATCACCCCCCTGACCTTCCAGGCCCTGTCAGGCAATCGCGTTTACACCGACCTGCTCGATGAAGAAGCCGAGGCGGCCATGGGGCATATCGAGCTGGCGCGCTGGGCTGACCTGATCCTCGTGGCGCCTGCCAGCGCCAATTTTATCGCGCGCCTCGCCCAGGGCCGCGCCGACGACCTGCTT
The DNA here is from genome assembly GCA_023257855.1 of Pseudomonadales bacterium. Lineage (GTDB taxonomy): Bacteria > Pseudomonadota > Gammaproteobacteria > Pseudomonadales > Pseudohongiellaceae > Eutrophocola. Next base: position 19,861 of record JALRBG010000142.1, read on the forward strand.
TCCACCCTGTGCCTGGCAACGCCGGCAACCATCGCCGTGGCGCCGGCGATGAACCAGGGCATGTGGAATAACGCATCCACGCAGGACAACGTCAGCCTGTTGCTGGATAAGGGCATCCAGGTTTTCGGCCCCGATTCCGGCGAGCAGGCTTGCGGCGATATCGGCCCTGGCCGCATGCTGGAACCCGAGGACATTGCCCGGGAAGCGGCGAAGCTGTTCGACACCGGCACGCTTGCCGGCGTCAATGTTACGATCACTGCAGGGCCCACACGCGAAGCCATAGACCCCGTTCGCTATATCAGCAACCACAGCTCCGGCAAGATGGGCTATGCCCTGGCCCGTGCCGCCATGGAAGCCGGCGCGAAAGTCATTCTCATCAGCGGTCCCGTCGCCCTGGAGCCGCCGCCGCGGGTGAAGCTGGTGTCAGTGGAAAGCGCGCGCCAGATGCTTGACGCCTGCCAAGTGGTGCCAGGTGACATTTTTATCAGCGTCGCCGCTGTCGCCGACTACCGTCCGGAAACGACGGCCACGGAAAAGATCAAGAAGAACGACAAGACCATGACGCTCAACCTGGTGAAGAACCCCGATATCCTGGCCTCGATTTCCCTGTCGGAAAAAAGACCCTTCTGCGTCGGCTTCGCTGCGGAAACGGAAAACCTCGAGGATTTTGCGAAGAAGAAACTCGTCGACAAGAAACTGGACCTTATCTTCGCCAACAATGCCGCCCAGACCTTCAATAGCGAGTCCGCACTTGCCACGGCCTACTGGCCCGGCGGCGAGCAGGAATTCCCCCGCAGCAGCAAGGCGGTCCTCACCCGCGACATGATCGCCCTCATTGCCGCACGCTACCGGGCTGCCGCCAAACCCGCGAAAAAACGCTCCCGGAAAGCCAGCAAGCAGTAGTGACGGTGAAGGTCCCCGACAATATTTTTCGTGCCTACGATATTCGCGGCATCGTCGACCAGGGCATCGATGAAGACATCATCGAGCTCATCGGCAAAGCCGTGGGCACGGAGGCGCTCATCCTGGGTGAGCGCTCACTTATCGTCGGTGCCGATGCCCGCCTGTCGAGTCCGGCCTTTGCCGTTGCGATGGTCCGGGGCATCCTGTCCACCGGCTGCGACGTAGAAAACATCGGCACGGTGCCTTCACCGGTGCTGTATTTCGCCACCCATACCTGCAGGTCGAACTCCGGTGTCATGATCACCGGCAGCCATAATCCCCGCGACTACAACGGGGTGAAGATCGTGCTGCAGAACCAGTGCCTTGCCGCCGACCAGATTACCCGCCTGAAGGAGCGCATCCAGCGTGATGATTTCCGGAGCGGCGAGGGCAAGGTCAGTGACATCGATGTCATGCCCGCCTATATCAAGCGCATCTGCAGCGACATACACCTGGGCAGGGCCTTCAAGGTGGTTATCGACTGCGGCAACGGGGTCGCCTCCAACAGCGCACCCATGCTGTTTTCCGCCCTCGGTTGCCAGGTGGCGGCGCTCTATTGTGAAGCCGACGGCAATTTCCCCAACCATCACCCCGACCCGACGCGTGCTGAAAACCTCGTGGACCTCATCGCCCGCGTACAGGTGGAAAACGCCGATCTCGGCATTGCCTTCGACGGCGACGGCGATCGCCTGGGGCTGGTCAGCAGCAGCGGCAGGATCATCGATGCCGACAACATGCTGCTCGCTTTCGCCGGCGACATCCTGCCCGACAATCCCGGGACTGCCGTGATCTTCGATGTGAAAAGCAGCCGGCGAATTCCACTGCTCGTTGCACAGCTGGGCGGTATACCCGTGATGTGCAAGAGCGGCCATTCCTTCGTGAAACGGCAGATGCAGGAAAGCCAGGCACTGCTGGGTGGTGAATATTCAGCGCACCTGTTTTTCCGCCATCGCTGGTACGGTTTCGATGATGGCCAGTATGCCGCGGCTCGCTTCCTGGAGCTCATGGACAAACACGGCTGCTCCGCCGATACATTGCTGGATGCGCTGCCGCAGTCTTTCAATACCCCCGAACTGCAGGTGCCGGTAAGCGAAGCCGACAAGTTCGAAATCATGGGGGGTCTGTGTGACAGTCTGGACATTGCCGGCGCCAGGATTTCACGCCTCGACGGCTTCAGGGCCGATACACCTGATTCCTGGGGACTGGTGCGGGCATCGAACACCACACCTAACCTGATCCTGCGCTTTGAGGCCGACACCCAGGCAGCGCTGGAAAAGATTCGCACACAATTCAGGATTGGCATCGCGGCGCTGTTCCCTGCCCTTGACCTTGCATGCCTCGAGGCCGCCCTGGATGGCTGACGCAAACTTCTACGCCAGTCTTCAAACCGGCATGCTGGCCGCCAGTGACAAGCCCTTCCTGGTATCACCTGACGGGCATGCGCTCGGTTATGCCGAGTGTGACCGCATCAGCGGCAGCCTCGCCAACCTGTTCACGGCTGCAGGCCTTGTTCCCGGTGACCGCCTGCTCGCCAGGACGGAAAAGTCCCCGCTGGCTCTCCTCGTCTACCTGGCCTGCCTGCGCAGCGGCGTTATTTATGTCCCGGTAAACCCGGCATGCACCGAGGATGAAATGGCCTATTTTGCCAGGGACACCACGCCGTCCCTGTTTATTGGCGATGCGAAACACTGCGACCTGGTCGACAGCGCAACTGGCATCACAACGTTTACGCTGGATGCCGATGGCAAGGGGACGCTGGCAGAAGAGGCTGCAAGAGAATCCTCCAGCCATGACGTGGTTGCCAGCAATGCCGGCGATGTCGCCGTGCTGATCTATACCTCCGGCACCACGGGGGCACCCAAGGGCGCGATGCTCAGCCACGGCAACCTGGTCGCCAATGCGGCAACACTCTATAAAAGCTGGGGCTGGTCCAGGGAGGATGTGCTGCTGCACTGCCTGCCGATCTTCCATGTACACGGATTGTTCGTCGCCACCCACCTGGCCCTGCTGGGCACCTCCACGCTGCTGTTCGAGCCCCGTTTCGACTCCCGCAGGGTGATCGAGCTGCTACCGCAGGCAACCGTGTTCATGGGTGTGCCCACCTACTACACGCGGCTGCTGCAGGAGGACGCTTTCACCCGGGAAGCCTGCAGTCATGTGCGCCTGTTCGTCTCTGGTTCGGCGCCCCTGCTCCCGGAAACATTTGTCAGTTTCCGCGATCGCACCGGCCACAACATTCTCGAGCGCTACGGCATGTCCGAAACCGGCATGCTGGTGTCCAATCCGCTGGCCGGGGAGCGTGTTGCCGGCACCGTTGGCTACCCGCTGGCGGGCGTCGAAACCCGCGTGTGCGGCGAGGACGGCAGGCCGGTAGCAAAAGGCGGGATCGGTGTATTACAGGTCCGGGGGCCGAATGTGTTCAGCGGCTACTGGAACAAGCCCGAGCTCAACAGCACCGAATTCCAGGACGGTTATTTCATCACCGGTGATCTTGTCGAGGTGGCTGAAGACGGCCGCATCAGCATCGTCGGGCGCAACAAGGACATGATCATCAGCGGGGGGCTGAACGTCTATCCCAAGGAAATCGAAAATGTCCTGGACGCCCAGCCGGGCATCCGCGAATCCGCCGTCTTCGGGGTGCCGCATCCCGATTTCGGTGAAGGCGTGGTCGCGGCGGTGGTTGCCCAAGCCGGGGCGTCCCTAGACACCGACGCCCTTATCCGCGCCTGCCGGGACCACCTGGCAGGATACAAGACGCCGAAAAGCATTCTCATGCTGGGTGACCTGCCCCGCAACACCATGGGCAAGGTGCAGAAAAACCGGCTGCGCGAAGAATACGCGGACCTTTTCAAAACCCCCTGACCTTTCCTGGCCCCTAGCCCCTAGCCACTAGTGACCAGTACGCTGTAACCTTTTTCCCGTTTCCCTTATAATCCCTGCATCTTTTTGTTAGTAAGCATTCGCTTTAAGAGCGCCTCATGACCCTGAACATCAATGCCGCGAAAAATATCGCCAGCGTCCTCACTGAGGCGCTGCCGTATATCCAGCGCTTCACCGGCAAGACCATCGTCGTCAAATACGGCGGCAACGCCATGATCGATGAAGAGCTGAAGAACAGCTTTGCCCGCGACATCGTGTTGATGAAGCTCGTCGGCATGCACCCGATCGTCGTGCACGGTGGCGGCCCGCAGATCGGTGAACTGCTGAAGAAGCTGGATATCAAATCCGACTTCGTGGACGGCATGCGCGTTACCGATTCGGCCACCATGGATGTCGTCGAGATGGTGCTTGGCGGCCTGGTGAACAAGGAAATCGTCAGCCTGCTCAACCGCAACGGCGGCAAGGCCATCGGCATCACCGGCAAGGACGGCGACTTCATCCGCGCACGCAAGATGAAGGTCACGCGCAAGACGCCGGAAATGCAGGTGCCTGAAATCATAGACATCGGCCATGTCGGCGAAGTGGCAGGCATGAACCCGGACATCATCCAGATGCTCAAGGGCAGCGACTTCATCCCGGTGATCGCACCGATCGGTGCCGACGAGTCAGGCCAGTCCTACAACATCAATGCCGACATCGTTGCCGGCAAGGTTGCGCAGATGGTGATGGCGGAAAAGCTGATCTTGCTGACCAACATCGCCGGCGTGCAGGACAAGGATGGCAAGGTGCTGACAGGACTGACCACGACACAGGTCAATGCGCTCATCGAAGACGGCACCATTTATGGCGGCATGCTGCCGAAAATCAACTGTGCACTGGATGCGGTGAATTCCGGCGTGACCAGTGCCCAGATCATTGATGGCAGGGTGCCCCACGCGGTCCTGCTGGAAGTATTTACCGACGAAGGCATAGGCACGCTGATCACCAACAGGCACTGAAGCTTCATCACGGGCGGGTACAGTTATGGCTAGAGAACCAGGCGCAAAGAAGGAAGCAATCCTCAGGGCACTGGCCCAGATGCTGGAAAACAACCCCGGCGGGCGCATCACCACCGCCGCACTGGCCGCAGAAGTCGGCGTGTCGGAGGCGGCCCTTTACCGTCACTTCCCCAGCAAGGCGCGGATGTTTGAAGGCCTGATCGGCTTCATGGAAGACACCCTGTTTACGCGCATCACCCGCATCGTCAGTGAAGGCTCTACCGCCCTGGTGCAGTGTGAAAAGATCATCCTGCTGGTGCTGACTTTCGCAGAAAAGAATCCCGGTATCAGCCGCGTGCTCAACGGTGATGCGCTGGTCGGTGAGACCGACCGCCTGCGCGATCGTGCCAGCCAGGTTTACAATCGCCTCGATACCCAGCTCAAGCAGATTTTCCGCGAGGCCGAAATCCGGGAAGGTGTCAGGACGAGGCTGAGCCCGTCCATCACGTCAAACCTGGTCCTGACGTTCATCGAGGGCAAGATCAGCCAGTACGTGCGCACGGATTTTCAGCAGAAACCCACGGACTTTTTCTCTGACCAGTGGATGTACCTGAACCAGGAGCTGTTCCGCCAGCCCGGCAGTTAGGAAAGGGTTTTCAGGGGGAGGGCCGGGGCGCCGCTCAATTCAGGTTGAGCAATTCCCGCAGGCGACTGATGTTTTTCTCGGCGGTTTCCACCGTTTCCGCTTTTTCGTTTTCAACACGTTCTACCTGCCTTTGCAGGCGGTCGCGTTCTTCCGTGGCATTTTCAAGCTGGCTCAGGAGAGTCTCCGGGGGATTGGCATTGCCATCCACCTGACCCTGCACGCTGTCCAGGCGGCGCTGGGCATCATTACGTAGACCGGTGAGCGCGGTAATCTGGGCATCCAGCTGCTCGACGGTGCTGTCGCGGCGGCGAATAACTTCCTCGGGGGAGCGGTACAGCCTGAGCAGGAGCCTGTCCTCTTCTTCCTGCCGGGCCCGTTCTTCCTGACTCTGCTGCTGCGACTACTGGGCAAGTGCCTGCGCTTCGCGCTCTTCTTCCGTCAGTGCCCGCGCCACGGTCTGGATGACCTGGCCCTTTTCATTGAGCACTTCATAGCCGTTCTTCACGAATTCCGGCGGCACCTGTGAGCCGTGGAACAGGTTGCCCTGGTTATCGTAGTAGCGGTAAATATTGGCAGCCATGGCAGGCAATGACAGCAGTGCTGACAGGGCCAGGGTCCATGTGATGAGTTGTGCCGGGAATTTACGCATAGGTCTCAGTCGGGAAATGTATTCGGGATCAGGCTAATGATCAGATGCTTTATGCAGCCTGAACGCGTCCTCCATCCTTATATACCGTATTGTTCCTGGTAGGCCTTCATCGCCCCCAGGTAGGTCGCCAGCGTGTCATCCTGCTGCTCCTCCAGGTAGCCGATAATCTGCTGGAGGTTGATAATGCCGATGACCGGAATTGAAAATTCCTGTTCTATCTCCTGTATCGCGGACAGGTTGGTCTTGCCTTTTTCCTGCCTGTCCAGGGCAACCACGACACCGGCAGCCTGCGCCCCTGCCGCGGCAATTATCTCCATGGTTTCGCGAATGGCCGTACCGGCCGTAATCACGTCATCTATTACCAGGACCCGGTTCTTCAGCGGCGAGCCTACAATATTGCCGCCTTCCCCGTGATCCTTGGCTTCCTTGCGGTTGAAACACCACGGAATATCCTGCTTGAATTCCTGCCAAAATGCAATTGAGGCCGCCGAAGCCAGGGGAATGCCCTTATAGGCCGGGCCGAAGATAATATCAAATTCAAGGCCCGAGTCTTTGACGGCCTTAGCATAACAGCTGCCCAGAAAGCCCAGGGCGGCGCCGGTATTGAACAGGCCCGCATTGAAGAAATAGGGGCTTTTCCGGCCCGATTTCAGGGTAAATTCGCCGAACCGCAGTATTTCGTGCTCGGTGACGTAGTTCAGAAACTGCTTCTGGAAGTCCTGCATGGCTTGATTCCTGTGTTCTTGTAGATTGCTAAGGCGCCAGATGCCCCAGAGTGGATTTTTGCACCTCGAAGAGCCGGGTAATGCCATGGCGGGCCAGGTCGATCATAGCATTCAGGTCATCCAGGCTGAACTCGCCATCTTCGCCGGTACCCTGGATTTCGATAAATCCGCCACGGTCGGTCATGACCACATTCATGTCGGTCTCGGCAGAAGAGTCCTCCACGTAATCGAGGTCCAGCACCGGGGTGCCCCGGAAGACCCCGACAGAAACCGAGGCGATCATCTGCTGCAGCGGGTTTTCACTGATCAGGTTTATCTCCAGCATATGGTTGATGGCATCGGCCAGTGCCACGCAGCCGCCGGTGATGGATGCGGTGCGTGTACCGCCGTCGGCCTGGATGACATCGCAATCGATCTTGATGGTGTTCTCGCCCAGCTTTTTCAGGTCCACGGCCGCTCGCAGTGAGCGCCCGATGAGGCGCTGTATCTCCTGGGTGCGTCCGCTCTGCTTGCCACGGGCCGCCTCACGATCCATGCGGTCACCGGTGGAGCGCGGCAGCATGCCGTACTCGGCGGTCACCCAGCCCTGGCCGCTGCCCTTCAGGAAACGGGGAACATTTGTCTCCACCGACGCAGTACATATGACGCGGGTATCACCGAACTCCACCAGGACCGATCCCTCGGCATGCTTGGTAAAGTTGCGGGTGATGGCGATTTCGCGCAGGTCATTCGCCTGCCTGCCGCTTGGTCTGGTTGTTACTGACATGACTTCCCCTGTGTTGATCCCGGTACGGGATGTGTACTTCATCATTGATGCAAGCGGCGTATTTTATAATGGATTGCAAATCCGCTATAGTTCGTTCCCACTTTAATTCGATCGCTCCGGTCCATTCTATGACAAGCAGTATGACGGCTTTTGCCCGCAAGCAGGCTGATTTCCCGTGGGGCTCCCTGATCTGGGAAATCCGCTCGGTCAATCACCGATACCTGGAACCGGCATTTCGCCTGCCCGAGCAGTTCCGTCACATCGAAACCGGCTTGCGCGACCTGCTGCGCAGCAACCTCAGCCGCGGCAAGATCGAAGCACAACTGAAGTTCCAGCCGGATGCCTCTGAATCCGGCAGCATCCCCATCAACGAACCCCTGCTGGCCCAGCTGGCCAAGGCCATCGCCCAGGTCGAGTCGCAAGCAGACAATACCGCCAGCCCAAGCCCGCTGGAGATCCTGAAGTGGCCCGGCATCATCCAGGAACAGGAGCAGGATGCCAGGGAGCTGGAGCAGCAGTCGCTGGCGCTGTTCAAGGCGACCCTCACCATCCTGTCCGAACATCGTGCCCGCGAAGGCGCCGAGCTCAAGGCTGCCGTGGAAAGCCGGCTTGCCGCGATCGAGGTCATCATCGCTGACATCCGCGCGTCCCTGCCTGACATCCTGGCCGCCCAGCAGAACCGGCTGCGCGAACAGATCAGCGGTCTGGCGCAGGAAGTCGAATCCGGGCGCCTGGAGCAGGAACTCGTCCTGGTCATGCAGAAAGCCGATATTGCCGAGGAACTGGACCGGCTGGAGGCGCACGTGAAAGAGATCCGCCACGTGTTATCGCGCAAGGAGCCGGTCGGCCGCCGTCTGGACTTCCTCATGCAGGAGCTGAACCGGGAAGCCAACACTATCTGCTCGAAGGCCGTGGTCACAGAAACCACCCTCAACGCGGTGGAACTGAAAGTTCTCATCGAACAGATGCGCGAACAGGTGCAGAATATCGAGTAACCCGGCACTGCGGCCGCGTCCACCTCGCCCTTATTGAGCTTGTATATAAAGTAGGAAGAAAAATAACAGCATGTCCCGGGGTATCCTGTTTCTCATTTCCGCACCCTCTGGTGCCGGCAAGACCAGTCTGGTCAACGCACTGCTAGAATCACCCGGTGTAGTCAGCGACAGGCTGTGTGTCTCGGTTTCCCATACGACGCGGGACAAACGCCCCGGCGAGGAAGACGGGCGCAACTACCATTTCATCACCGTCGACGAGTTCAGGCGCATGGAGGCCGGCGACGCCTTCCTGGAACACGCCGAAGTCTTTGGCAATCTCTACGGCACATCAAAAGACTGGGTGGAGGAGCGGCTGGCCAGCGGCTGGGACGTTATCCTGGAAATCGACTGGCAGGGCGCCAGCCAGGTCCAGGACCTGATGCCGGCGGCGGTCAGTATTTTCATCCTGCCTCCCTCCCTGGAATCCCTGCGCGAACGCCTGACCCAGCGCGGCCAGGACAAGACGGAGGTCATCGAAAAGCGCATGGCCGCGGCCGTCGATGAAATGTCCCATTTCAACCAGGCCGACTACATCGTTTTCAACGATGTTTTCGACACCGCCCTGGAAGACCTGAAGGCTGTCATCCGCAGCGCCCGCCTGTCCTGGGCCCACCAGACCGACGTGAACGGCGAACTGCTGGAAAAGCTCATTAAAGGTTGAATTCATGTCGGATGGCGGCCATAAATGGCCTGATCCGACCTGCAATAACCGCGGGTTTCCCTTGCTTCCTTGCTCCTTGTACCTTGTATCTTGTCCCTTTATAATGCCCGCCCTTGGCTGAAATGCCGCCAACTCCCTGAAAATATAGGAATTACTATGGCCCGTATCACTGTTGAAGATTGCCTGGACAAAGTCGGTAACCGTTTTGACCTGGTTATGGTCGCAAGCAAGCGCGCCCGCCAGTTGCAGACCGGCGGCAAGGACCCGATGGTTTCCGAAGACAATGACAAGCCAACCGTACTCGCCCTGCGCGAAATCGCTGAAGGTTTCATCACCTCCAATATCATGACCGAAATCCCCGAAGAAGAGCCGGAAGACACCCTGGTCGGTATGGAAGCCATGAAGCGTCACGACATTTCCATCGAGGAAGCCATGGATGCCGTACTGATTCCCGAAGCCGAAGACGAAGCTGTCGAGGCGCCGCAGCCGGACGTAGACGAAGACAGCGAATAACAGCTGCTGGCAGAAATATCGAAAGGGCGACATTCAGTCGCCTTTTTTATTTGTACCTCCCATTTGTGCTTCCCCTGTGTGCTTCCCCTTTGTGCTTCCCCTTTGTGTTTCCCGGCTTTCCCGTAAAACGCCCGTCCCGCACGTAGCCGCTTGTCTTCTTGCCCGCCAGCCCCCATCATAGCTATCCGCTGTCTGAAAAATGACGCCCGTTTATGATGACCATTGAACACTTCACCAAGGACCTGAACAGCTACATGGGCGCCGCCCAGGTGGACCTGGTAAAGCGCGCCTACTTTTATGCCGAGCAGGCACACGACGGTCAGTACCGCCGCACCGGCGAGGACTACGTGACCCATCCGCTGGCCGTCGCGGAAATTCTGCGTGAAATGCACATGGACCACCAGAGCCTGATCGCCGCCATGCTGCATGATGTCATCGAAGACACCGGCATCACCAAAGAGGCCATCCAGGGCCAGTTCGGTGAAACCGTGGCAAACCTGGTCGACGGCGTCAGCAAGCTGAGCCAGATCGAGTTTTCAACACGCGCCGAAGCCCAGGCAGAGAATTTCCAGAAGATGGCCCTGGCCATGGCCAAGGACATTCGCGTCATCCTGGTCAAGATCGCCGACCGCATGCACAACATGCGCACCCTGGAAGTTCTCAGCCCCGACAAGCAAAAACGCATCGCCAGGGAAACCCTGGAAATCTACGCACCCATTGCCAACCGCCTGGGGATGCACAATATCCGCCTGGAATTCGAGGAGCGCGGCTTCAAAACACTGTATCCGCTGCGCGCCCCGCGTATCGACGCCGCGGTCAGGAACGTCAGCGGCTATCGCAAGGAGCTGGTATCGCAGGTGCAAACGGCGCTGGAAGCCTGCCTGAAGCGTGAAGGCCTGCCCGGACACGTGATCGGCCGCGAGAAGCACCTGTACAGCATCTACCGGAAAATGCGCGACAAGCGCCGCTCGTTCCGCGAAATCACCGACGTGTTCGCCTTCCGCATCGTTACCGACGAAGTCGATACCTGCTATCGCATCCTCGGCGCCGTGCACAGCCTGTACAAACCGGTACCGGGCAAGTTCAAGGACTACATCGCCATTCCCAAGGTGAACGGCTACCAGTCACTGCATACCACGCTGTTCGGCATGCACGGCGTGCCCATCGAAATCCAGATCCGCACGGAAGAGATGGACCAGATGGCCGGCAACGGCATCGCCGCGCACTGGCTGTACAAGTCTTCCGATGACACCCCGAACCAGAGTCACATTCGCGCGCGCCAGTGGGTGCAGGACCTGCTGGAAATGCAAAAGCATGCGGGCAACTCCCTGGAATTCATCGAGCACGTGAAGACTGACCTGTTCCCTGACGAGATCTACGTGTTTACTCCCAAGGGCGCGATCCTGGAACTGCCCGCCGGATCCACACCGGTGGACTTTGCCTATGCCGTGCACACTGACGTCGGTAATTCCTGCGTCGCCTGCCGCATCAACAAGCGCCTGGCGCCGCTGAGCGAACGCTTGATGAGCGGCCAGACCGTTGAAATCATCGCGTCGGGGAACCAGCCCAACCCGGCCTGGCTGGGCTTTGTCGTCACCGGGAAGGCACGCAGCAATATCCGCCACTTCCTGAAGAACCAGCGCCGCTCGGAAGCCATCGCTCTTGGCCGGCGCCTGCTCAACAAGACCCTGTCCAGCTTTGGCTATCACCTGTCGAATATCTCCAAGGACAAGATCGGCGGCCTGCTCGAGCAAACGGACTTCGAAGTCCTGGATGACCTGCTCGAAGACATCGGCCTCGGCAACCGCATGGCCTACATCGTCGCGCGCCGACTGATCCCCAACGAAAACGGCGAAGAACTGCCTGTGAACCAGGACGACTCCTCCATGGCCATTCGCGGCGCCGAAGGCATGCTGATGAACTTCGCCAAGTGCTGCCATCCCATTCCGGGCGACCCCATCGTCGGTTATGTCAGTGCCGGCCGCGGCATGATCGTGCACAGGGAAACCTGCAACAATGTCGCCGAGATTCGCAACGACCCGAAGAAATACATCAACCTGCGCTGGGACCCGAGCGTGGGTGGCGAGTTCACGGTGGAGCTGCGCGTCGAGCTGGAACACCAGCGCGGCATCATCGCCACGCTGGCCAATGCCATCAGTTCAGCCGAGGGCAATATCGAAAAGATCGGCACCTCGGATCGCGATGCCCGCTTCAGCATCGTCAACCTGACGCTGAGCGTGCGCAATCGCGTACACCTGGCAAGCGTGATGAAAAAAGTCAGGATGCTCAAATCCGTGTCGAAGGTGACACGCGTGAAGAACTAGGCCAGGACCGGCTAACAGCCCGCCTAATCTGCCGTTACTTTCAGCGGGCTTTTTCCCCGTACCTTGACGCCACCCTTTTTACTGCCGCTCTTGCCGGTTTTGCGATCGGCCTTGCTGATGGCCAGCGCATCGGCGACGAGCTGCCTGGCTTCCCCGAGCGGCACTGCCTTGCTGTAGATATTGCCCTGAATGACCGGGCAATTGAGCTTACGCAGGTAGCGCAGCTGGAAATCCTCTTCCACACCCTCGGCAACCATCTCCAGTTTCAGTCCCTTGGCCATATGGGCAATGGCCTCGATGATGGACATCTCGGAATCCTCTTCCATGTCATTGATGAAGCTGCGGTCGATCTTGAGACGATGGATAGGCAATTTCTGCAGCAGGCTGAGTGACGAGTAGCCGGTGCCGAAATCATCGATGGCGACATACACTCCAACCTTGTGCAGCTCATCGAGTTCCCCACGGTTTGGTCGATATTGTGCATCAGCATGCTTTCAGTGATTTCCACT
>JALRBG010000161.1 GCA_023257855.1 Pseudomonadales bacterium
TCTTCCGCGTCAACTGGTTCCGCAAGGACGCCAACGGCAAGTTCATCTGGCCGGGTTTCGGGCAGAACATGCGCGTTCTGCAGTGGGTGGTCAACAGGGTCAACGGCAAGGTGGATGCCAGTGAGACCGTGTACGGTTATGTGCCCAAGTACGAGGACATCAACTGGAACGGCCTGGCCTACGACAAGGCCACTTTCGAAGAGCTGATGAGCATCAACAACGCCAGCAGCAAGCGTGAAGTGGAAGACCAGACCTCGCTGTTTAACAAGATCGGGGACCACCTGCCGGCCGTCATGAAGGCCATCCAGCAGGAAATGCTTGAGCAGTTGCAGTAACTTCCGTTTAATAAAAAAGCCCGCGTCATGCGGGCTTTTTTGTCCCTGGCATTTCTCAGTCTGTGCCGGTGTTAAGTGGGCCGCGAGTAAACAGGGAACTCTTTTCCATGACCTGTGTGATCGCCTCCTGGTAGCGACCTAACAACTCACCTGTTCGTTGTGAATTAAGCGCCTTGTCATTGTTATCCGTTGGCATCCAATTGTTAAAACCAGTATTGATGTAGGGGATTCGTATCTTCATGTCATTGGTGACCACAGCGATACTGTGCCAGTCGCTGATGGTGATTGAGTCTCGCGGTTTCATATCCAGCAAGCTCATGCCCAGGCTGTAGTTTGCACTGTTCCCGTATGCCCCAAGTAAATCAAGCAGCGTTGTCGCGACATCCAGGTGACTGGTTAGTGCGGAGATGGATTTCGGCTGGCTGCCCGGTTTATGCAAAATGAAAGGGACGTGTGTCTGTTCTTCCACGAAGGTGGAATTGTGCCCCCAGTTGCCTTTTTCCATGAACTCTTCACCGTGGTCGCCGGTCACGATGATGATAGTGTCATCTTGCAGTCCCTGCTCTTTCAACGCATCGATGATCATGCCGATCTGGTGGTCGACCCAGTTGCCGGCGTTGCGATAGCGGTTAAGGATGCCGGCAATGTTCTCATCCAGGTACACCTTGGAAAACTCCGCATAATTCAGGGATTCTGGATACGGCTTACGGATGGCATGCTCTTCCGGAAAGAAATAGGGCGCATGGGTGGATTCAAAAAATTGGAATGCCATGAAAGGGCGGTCGCTGCCCTCCTGAATGAAGCGGATGAGTTCCGCGGTGTTCTCGGCGTCCCGCTGCCAGGGTGAAAGGCTTTCGTCGGCTTCGAAATAAGTGGACGGCGGCATGTTGGCCAGGATTGTGTCCTTGAATTCGGGATAGGTGAACCTGGCACCGGTCCGGAGGTTGAAGGCGTAACCGAGGTCCTGCAACCGGTTCATCAGCAGCGGGCTTTGCCTGGCATGCAGGAAACTGTCCCAGTAAGAACCGTAGAGGCCATAAAACATGCCAAACATGCCCTCGCGGGTACCGTTGCCGCTGGAATAGTGGTTGCGATAGTGCCAGGAGTCCCTGGCAAGTGCCCAGGTATTGGGCATGGTTTCCGGCGTCAGCTGGTCCCAGCGCATCGACTCTGCGACCAGCCAGACGATGTTAGGGGTATCGACAACATCGTTGAACTTGACGTCGTTAAGTGGGTATTGCAGGCGGCTACTATCCGGCGGCTGGATGAATCTGTCACGGTGATTAGTTTCATAACCCAGTTTGGCAGCGATGCTGCGAAAGCGAATCTTCTGGAAAAACGGATAATTATAGGCATGCTCCAGTACACCCGCATCGTTGGTGACATCACCGATGCCGTAGCTGACGCCCTGGACGCAGAACAGTGAAAAGAAAAACAGAGTAATTCGTGTTGTCCTGAACTCGAGATGCCGCACAAGGAAACTGTGCCGGTAACCTGCAATGAACAGCAGCAGGCACTGGATGGCGAAAACCCTTGCCACCTCCATGCCGACACTGAACCAGGTGCCGGCGCTGCTGTTCAGCGAATCTATACCGCCCTCGGTCATGACAAGGTTCAGCACGAAGCGGTTGACGTGGAAGGAATACAAACCGAACACCAGGCTGTCTGACCAGATGAACAGCATGCAGAGCACTGACAGCAATAAGGCGATGGATTTGCCTATCCATTGTCTGTGCGGGCAAAGGCTTTGCAGCAACCACGCCGTGATGAATGCAGGTAACAGGTACAAGAGTGAATACAAAGGCCAGGCGGCCAGGTGGAAGAGGACGTTAGCGGACAGCCAGTCGCCCTCGAATCCAAGGATAAAATACGGCCGCGTCATCAGTAGCATGTGACACCACGACAGCAGCAGGAACGCCTTGATCCAAGGTTGATGTACGTGATTGTGTTGCGAATAAAACATGCGGGCAAGTCCGTAACATCTTACAAACCTGCATGCTACCTGCCCAACCTTACCTGAAGATTACCTATTGATTATCGTATTAAGTCTGATGTGTTGGGTTCCTGAAGTATCGCCTGGCGAGCAGGTAGGCGCACATCCAGCACAACCAGGCAGTCCAGAGGTCGTGGGTCAGGAAATGGGCGCCGCGGAATTGCTGGTCGATGCCAAAGACAAGCCCAAGAAATAACGCAATGGAAAGAGCGGCCCGTCGCCATTGAGGAAAATAATTCAGCGCAAAAAAATACAGCCCGAACCAGGCATAGCCGGCGCTGGCGTGACCCGCGGGAAAACAGTTGCCGCCACCGGCAAAGGGACTGGACAGCAAGCTGTGATAGATATGATCGCCGCCATATCGTGTCAGGTCCCAGGGGCAGTCCAGGGTGGTCACGCGTTTCAGGATATTCACCAAAAGCGTTGAAAGCAGGAAAGAGACAAGCACGTATGACAGGCCCGTGCGATAGTAGCGCCAGCGTGCATGGAAGCTCATGCCGATGGTGGTCAGCAGGGTAAGCGCCATTGCGGCAATCAGATCGCGCCCGCCGCTATGAATTAGAGTTTCGGTCAGCCAGGCATCCCGCCATTTCCAGGTACTACCACCCCAGGCATAGATTCGGTCTGCGAGTTGCAGGTCGAGACCCGACAGGGAGGCGGCCGCAACCAAAAGCAGGAACGCCGCGGTTGGCAAAGCCAGGTGTGTGCGGGAGTCAGGAAGGGCGAAAGCTTGAGCAGGGGCTGTCATGGGCTGGTCTTAGGCTGCCTTCTTGTAATGTTTAGGTAAGGTTTGCCATCTACGATACAAATATACGTACTGCGGGGTCCTGCGCATGAACAAACAATTTGCCTTGGATGGTTCCTGGCTAGAATGGCGAGTTGATACTATCATCTTGTTCTGCGCCGCGTTGCTGACTCTTTTTTACAATCACGCGTTCTTTGACAATATCCTTCTCGAATATTCTCCCAGTAACGACAATTTTCTTTTCGTGTTGTCGCTGGGCGTATTCCTGTTCGCTCTGACGGCACTCCTGCTTGGCGTGTTGTGCAACTGTGTCACGCTCAAGCCAGTGCTGATGGTAGTGTTTCCGGTCGCGGCACTCGCTGGCCACTTCATGAATCGTTACAACATCGTAGTGGATACTACGATGCTGGGTAATGTTATAGCCACTGATATGCGCGAGGCCAGTGACCTGCTAAGCCCCCAGTTGTTCATCACATTCATACTTTTCGCTCTTCTGCCTATGTGGCTGGTCAGCCGTATAAAAATTCGAAGATTGTCATTCCGGCATGCCTTATTTAAGAAACTGCAGCTGATAATAGGTTCCCTAGCGCTGATCGCCGTCCTGGTTCTGTTGCAGGGCCCGAGTTACGCGGGTTTTTTTCGTGAGCATAAATCCCTGCGTTATTACGCCAACCCTGTCACCGCCCTGTACTCGCTCGGCAAGTATGCATCCGAATTTTCTGTGGCTGACCAGCCTGGCGAAAGGACCCCGATAGGTACCGACGCCAATATTCCCGCGACCGATTTTGACCGCGAGCTCATCGTTCTGGTGCTTGGCGAAACCGCCCGTGCCGATCATTTCTCACTGCAGGGTTACACTCGCAGGACCAACCCGATGCTCGAGAACAACGATGTCATCTACTTTCCCAACATGACCAGCTGTGCCACTTCCACGGCCGTTTCGCTGCCGTGCATGTTTTCACTGACAGCTGCAAGGGACTTTGAGCTGGACGAGGCTGGAAGCGTGGAAAACCTGCTGGATGTACTCAAGCATGCCGAGGTAGATATCCTGTGGCGTGACAATAACTCCGACTCCAAGGGCGTTGCAGTGGATATTCCCCAGGAAGATTTCCGTGATCCAGACATCAACCCGGTGTGTGATATCGAATGCCGTGACATCGGCATGCTGGCCGGGCTCGATGATTGGATTGAGAGCACGGGGGATGGTGACGTGGTCATTGTGCTGCACCAGATGGGCAATCACGGCCCAGCCTACTACAAGCGCTATCCCCAGGAGTTCGAGAAATTCACACCTGTCTGCAAAACCACGGCGCTGGAGGATTGCACGCTGGAAGAAATTACCAATGCATACGACAACGCCATCGTCTATACGGATTATTTTCTCTCACAGGTCATCGAATTCCTTGGACATTATGACGAGGAGTTTGAAACCGCCATGTTCTACGTCAGCGACCACGGTGAATCCCTGGGTGAACATGGGTTGTACCTGCATGGCCTGCCGAATTTCATGGCTCCGGAGGAGCAGCGCCATGTGCCCGGACTGATGTGGTTTGGCAAAAATTACCACATTGACCGGGATGAAGTTTTTGACAGGTCGCATAATGCGTGGTCTCACGACAATTATTTCCACACAGTATTGGGGTTGATGGAGATTGAGACAGCAGTGTATGACCCAGGCCTCGATATCATCCAGGGCACCCACCTCTAACGACGCATTCCCTGTCAGGGCGTTATCGTGAAGGTAAAGTCGTCCGCCAGGACGTGTCCGTCGATGCTGGTTATCTGGAATATCACCTGGTACCTGCCGGGAGGCAACAGCGGAATTGCCAGATCTATGGCTTCACCGAAGGCAGTGGACTGGCCGATGCGGTTGCGCGGCAGGCGCACATTGATGGCTTCACCGACCTGAACCAGCCTGTCATCCACCGGCAGTATGCGGGCGTTGGTGATGGTGACCTGGCCGGGAAAGACGAAGCGCAGCAGTTCGGGAGCGCGGTCTATCACGGCGTCGTGATCGGGCACGGTGGTGGCTATACCGACATGGGCCCGGGCGAGTGCGGTCGCCAGCAGAAGCAAGGCAATGGCTGTGTATTTCAGACCCTGGGGCATGCGAAATTTTGATGCTGACACTGAAAAAGCCCATGATACACTGGCTCGCTGACAAGAAAACCAGGA
>JALRBG010000168.1 GCA_023257855.1 Pseudomonadales bacterium
GAAGACAGCTATTTTCGTAATCGCTCCCGGCCCTGCCTGCAGTATCAGATCGAGCGCTGCACCGGCCCCTGCGCGAACCTGATTGCGCCGGAGGACTATGCCCGCGACGTGCATTACTCGACCCTGTTCCTGCAGGGCAAGAGCGATGTGCTGCGCAAGGAACTGACGGCCAATATGGAGAAGGCGGCGGCCGCCGAGAACTTCGAAAAAGCGGCGATCATTCGCGACCAACTCATTGATTTACGGAGGATTCAGGAGCAGCAATACGTCGCCAATCAGGGCAACGACGCCGACATCCTCGCCGCCGAGCTGCAGCAGCCCTATGTCTGCATTCACGCCATCTACGTGCGGGCCGGGCGCATCATCGGCAGCAAGAGCTTCTTCCCCCGGTTCCGCCTCGCCGACAGCCCGGCCGAGGTGCTGTCCGCCTTTATCTCCCAGACTTACCTGAGCGACGATAAATCCGCCAATGTGCCCGAAGAGATCATCGTGCCCATGATGCTGGAGGACGGTCCGGAGCTGCAGGACGCGCTGTCCTATGTGGCCGAGCGCAAGATCAAGCTGGCCATGCGGGTGCGGGGCCACCGCGCCCAGTGGCTGCAGCTGGCCATGACGAACGCCAAGGAATCCATCCAGGGCCACATCAGCAATAAGCAGAATATCCAGAAGCGATTCAGTACCTTGCAGGAGGCTCTTAAACTGGATTCTGTGCCAGCCCGCATCGAGTGTTTCGACATCAGCCACACCGGCGGAGAGGGCACGGTGGGGGCCTGCGTCGTGTTCGACGAAAACGGCCCGGTGAAGGCCGACTACCGCCGCTTCAACATCAAGGACATCACGCCAGGTGACGACTACGCCGCCATGGAACAGGTGCTTGACCGCCGGTTTACCCGATTGGCCAAGGGCGAGGCCAAGATCCCCGACATCCTGCTCATCGACGGCGGCAAGGGCCAGCTAGCCCAGGCCCACAAGATCCTCGAGAAGTTCCAGCTGCCCGGGGTCATGCTGCTGGGCATCGCCAAGGGCATCAGCCGCCGGGCCGGGCAGGAGACCCTGTTCCTGCGCATCGAAGACCGCTACCGCGAGATCGCGCTGGTCACCGAATCACCAGCGTTGCATCTGCTGCAGCAGGTACGGGACGAGGCCCACCGTTTCGCGATTACCGGCCATCGCCAGCGTCGCAGCAAGGCCCGCAAGGTCTCCAATCTGGAGGCGATTCCGGGGCTGGGGCCGAAACGGCGCCGGGAATTGCTGAAGCATTTTGGCGGTCAGCAGGAGATCAAGAAGGCGAGTGCGGCGGAATTGGCGAAAGTGTCTGGGATTAGTCGTAAACTGGCCGAAAACATCTATGAGTATTTGCATGCGAGCTAGCGGGCTCAGTCGGCTGCTAGCCTGATCAGACTGAGTTAATGCACTGCCAAACGTAACACCACAATCAGAAGAACCAGCATGAACACCGCCAACCTCGTCACCTTAACTCGCATCGCCCTGATCCCGGTGATCGTTGGCCTGTATTACTCCGGTTTGCCCTGGAGTCATTTCTTCGCGACCGCGGTCTTCATTGTGGCCAGCGTCAGCGACTGGCTCGATGGTTACCTGGCCCGCAAGCTGAACCAGACCTCCGAGTTTGGCGCGTTTATCGACCCGGTGGCGGACAAGCTGCTGGTCGCCGTCATCCTGATCATGCTCGTGACGAACCACGGCTACCTGCTGCTCGCCACGTCCATCATCATCGCGCGGGAGATTCTGGTGTCGGCGCTGCGGGAATGGATGGCGTCCCTGGGCAAACGCGCGACCGTGGCCGTGGCGTTCTCGGGCAAGCTGAAGACCACGGTGCAGATGATTGCCATCGGCGCCTTGTTGCTGGTGAAGGACGGCATGCCCGCCATTCTGTGGCAGTTCGGCTTCGTGCTTGTGAACATCGCCGCGCTGCTGAGCCTGTGGTCCATGTTCCAATATTTCAAAAAGGCCTGGGCGGTGTTGTTTCCCCCCACGCCGGTGGCCTGAGTCACGCGACCCAACCCGGCGCAAACGTCCAAATGACGCGGATTAGCGCTTGACTTGGGGCAATCAGGCATTAGAATAACGCCTCTTTTTAGCAGGGACATGCAGAGCGAATCTGCAGCGTTTCTGGGAACCGGTCTCTTCACAACAGAGCCGACTTCGCAGAAAGTTTGCTAAACTGTGAACCTTCCAGTTCAAGCGGGAATAGCTCAGTTGGTAGAGCACGACCTTGCCAAGGTCGGGGTCGCGAGTTCGAGTCTCGTTTCCCGCTCCAGTTTCACGTCTCACGTCTCTCTTCCGGCCCTCTGACTCACGTCGGCCAGTACAGCTG
>JALRBG010000197.1 GCA_023257855.1 Pseudomonadales bacterium
GCCACCTACGCGATTGCCCCGCCACCGGTCACCTCCATGGCCATCATGGGCTCCGATGCGCGCTTTCCCGTACGCCGCGTGTTCTGCCTGGGCCGCAATTACCGCGCCCATGCCTTCGAGTCCGGCGACGATCCTGATGTAAACCCGCCTTTCTTCTTCATCAAGCCGCGTGACGCCATCGTGGATGCGAGCGCCGGCCATCCCTACCCGCAAATGACGCAGGCGCTGCGTTATGAAGGGGAAATGGTGGTGGCCCTGAAGAGTGGCGGCAACAATATCAGCACGGACGATGCCCTTAACCATATCTTCGCCTACGGTGTGGGCCTCGACATGACCCGCCAGGACCTGCAGCAGGAGGCCCAGCGCCTGCAACGGCCCTGGGCCATCAGCAAATCCTTCGACAATTCCGCGCCGTGCGGACCTTTGTATACCGTGGATGACTACGGCCATCACCTGGAAGGACGCATCTGGCTGAGCGTGAACGATACCATCAAGCAGGATTCGGACCTCGCGCTCATGCGCTGGTCGGTGCAGGAATCGATCAACATCCTGTCGAACTACTATGAACTGAAAGCCGGCGACATCATCATGACCGGCACGCCGGAAGGCGTCGACCTGGTCAACAAGGGTGACGTGATTCGTTGCGGCGTCGAGGGACTGGGCCAGATCGAGGTGCTGATCACCTGAACCGGCAGCCAGGCCCGCAGGGTTTACTCGCCGCCTTCTTCCGGCGGGGCGCCCGGACCGGTGGAGCCGGCAAACAGGCGTTCACCATCGGGCATCGTCACATCGCGGCCATTGGCACGGTGTGATCCGTCACGGGCCTGGTAGCCTTCCACGATAACCCGCGTGCCGGCCTGGATGGAATTGCGATTCCAGCCACGGCGCACCAGTACGCCGGCAGGGCCCGCCTCGATCATCCAGGCTTCTGTCTCACCGTCTTCGTTGACCACATCGATATGCAGCCAGGAATGCGGATTGATCCATTCCATGCGCGTGATCGTGCCTTCCAGCCGCACGGGCCGGGTGGCATCGAACTCCGTGGAAAACGCATGATGTGCTTCACCGGGTACGGCGAACGCTGCCAGGAACAACATGGCGCTGAAGTTGAAAACTCGCTTTAACATGGTTCAGTCCTCTCCGCGCTCGCTTTCACGAGCGCTGCTCAAGATATTCGACATGGCGTAGTTGCCCTCATGGCAGGCGTATTCCACCAGTTCGTACTGTTCGTTATCCAGCACGAACGGGAACATGGCAGTCCATGGCTGTGTCCATACCGCGGGATCATCCACCGTGAAGCGGTATTCGAGCAGGTTCGGTGCAATCCGCGTGAAACGCTCGGTCAGTACCATGTCCGCACTGGAGCCCTGGAACGGGGCGCGGCCGTTGAAACCGCGTGTCTCGATCACCAGCGCATCATCCTCCCACCAGCCCCGCGAATTGCCCAGCCACTGGCGAATGCCGTCATCCGCGGGCGCTGCATCGATGTTGATGATGCGGGTCTCGTGGATCATCTCCTTGGTGATGGCGACGGTGCCCGGGCCCTGCATGATCTGCAGACCGTTGTTATAGACCGTCGGCAGCATGTGGTTGGGCAATCCCTGCGTGATGCAGCGAACCCAGGAATTGAGATCTTCCGGGCCGGCGGGAACGGCCTGGCCGCCTCCCCGCGCGGCAGTGCGTGCCGCTGCCGCCGCCGCGGTCAACGGCGGCAGGCGCCCGTCCGGCGGATCGATGACCATCGCTACCTGCGTCAGCGGAGCATTCTTCGCATAACCCAGTGTAGTGTCGCGCCACTCGCGCTCGTAACCCCAGATGCTCTGCAGCGTGCCGCGTTCGCGGCGGGCGGCTGCTTCCGCCTGGCTGAGCGCGCTGCTGGCATCGACATCTTCCGGACGCTCCAGCGGAATGCCATGCGCGGCATCACCGCTCCAGACACCCTGCAGGTCAGGCTCGCCCCAGGGGGTCTGCGGTGCAATAAACGTGTCGTTGAGGGAGGACAATGCGTCACCGGTATCCTGCGCCAGCGCAACGCCTGCCCAGCCTGGTTCCACCAGGGCGATGCGTACACCGTCGGGACCGGCGACAAAGGCGCGGCGCGAACCGCTGTTGGCATTGGCCGGCACTGCGGGTGATTGCACTATCGTGATACCACGCGCTGACATTCTCCTCAGCTCATCATCCAGCGCGGTGCTGGCAAAGGCGAGGTGATCAATGGCGCGACCGTCGGTAACTGCCGGCGTCGCACTGTCATGCACGGAAACCAGCAGCCAGCCGTTGTCGAAACGCAACCCGTTAAGCTGGGCGGTGACATTGCCTGACTCCCCGCCGAAGGATTGGCGATACCAGTCCAGGGTGGCAGCAGGGTCCGCCGCGCTCAGGTGGACATGGTGAAAACCGTTGCGGGTTTCGTCCTCGACCAGCTCGATGCGCGTGCCCCAGGGATCGAACAGGTAGGCGACACGGAAAAAACCATCGATGTCGCGCCAGGTGCTGCCGTCATCGAAACGCTGCAGGCGCACACCCAGGCCGCCCACGCCGACACGTTCCAGCTCAGCCATTTTCGCTGCCACATCCGGGTAGGAAAACGCCAGGTGATCGACACCGGTGCCCTGGCTGCTGCCGAGAATCGAGCGTGCAGTGAACTCGATAGTCAGGCCCTGGCAGCTCACGGCCTCCTGGCGCCCTGCGACAGGTTCGCAACCCAGGAACCCGGTGTACCAGTCCACCGCCTGCAGCGGTGCCGGCGCTGCCAGTTGTACATATTCAATGGCCGCTGCCTGGGTGAGCACCGGCAAGAGGCAACCAAGACAAAACAGCAACTTCCGCGCAAAACATTTCAGCATGTTCATTCCCCTTCCGCGTTACGACGCAGGTGGCCGTAGAGAATCTCTTCCGCAAACTCCACGCACTTGAATTCAAGAATACGGATATCGGATTCCAGTCTCCGGTACAACGGCATGCGAATGCTCCAGGGACGGGTAAAGACGGTGTCATCTTCCATGGTGGCCTCGTACATGATGGCGTTGGCACCCAGCGGCGTGAAACGCTCGGTCACCTTCAGGTTCCAGCTGGCGAAATTGCCGGCGCGGTCGAACCAGGACTCACCGTTGAACCCGGCGGACTCGACCACCAACGTATCGCCGTCCCAGCGTCCGTGCGAGCGCCCCATCCAGGAATCGATGGGCGCCGATTCGGGATCATCCTTGTCCATATGTATGGTGCGGCTGGCGGCCGCGAACCCGGAGACCAGCATGATCTTGCGGTCACCCTGGATGACCTGGAATGGATGCGGCAGGTAAGCAAAGCGCGGCACGCCCGGCAGGAAGCACTTGGTCTCGGGATCCTGCGTGTAGCGGTTGGTGAAATTCTCCGCGCGCTTTTCCAGCGCCCAGGCCTGGTAGGGAATGCTGCCACCGACCACGACGCCCTGCCCGGGCGGTACTGCCCCGATGGCGCCGAATGCCGGCGGCCCCGCCATGGGGCCGTGCGGTTCCAGATCCCAGTGTGCCGTACCGATGGCCTGCCAGATGCCGTTGAAATCGGGATGCCCGTCCCAGGCGCGCGGAAAGTCAGCCTCCGCGGCAACAGCTTCGACGCTCAATAGCAGCGCAATACTGCAAATTGCAACAACGGAAATTCGAGTCTGCATCCTGTCGTCCCCCCAGCCTTATGGATGTCCTGCTGAATGATATGTTTCTCCTGCCACAGAAAGCAATTTGGCTTGCACAGAGTCGACTTCCTTAAACCATGAGACTATATCTACCGTATATATTCGTCATAAATACAGAGAAGCTGCTGTCAAAAGCCTGCGCACATCAGAATTCCAAGGAGAAATCATGTCTGCAAGCGCCAAGTCTGATCTTATTTCACACAGGGGTTTCACCCTCCTGGAATTGATGGTCGTCATCGCGATCATAGGCCTGCTCGCCGCGATCGCCATCCCCACATACAGGCGCAACCTGATCGTTGCAGAAATAGAAGAAGGGCTGGTATTTGCCGAAGAGGCGCGCATTAACGTGGAACTGTTTTACGAGGTGCAAGGCCGCATGCCGAATGACTCCAGGGAAGCCAGGGTCGGCGATGGCCTGCCGGTCGACAGAATTCAACAGGTACTCTGGCGTCGCAGCAACGACCAGGCCGGATATTTATCCATCATCATGGATCTTTCGGAATTTGATCTTGGCAGCTACGCAGACGCCTTCTTCTTCACAGCACAGGCAGATGCATCAGGCCGGATCAGCTGGGCCTGCACACCCGCCACACTCACCTCAACCGGTGTCCCTGCGCAATACCTGCCATCCTCATGCCAGTAAGTTAATGTTTGCCGCTTTAACAGCCGGGGTTTGTTTCCACTCGGTCCGGCGCTTTATACTGGACGAAAACAATAACAAGGATATCCCCATGAATAAGCTGATATTCGCCGCCCTGGTCACCTGGCTCACCCTGCCAGTCAGCGCACAACCCGGCGCCTTCAACCCGCCGCTGCTCGATTGCGGTCGCGACGGCGATGTCGACATGATCTGCGGCACGCGTGCACCGGAAGACTTCGAGATCACGCCCGATGGCCTTTACCTCATCATCGCCAAGTTCGGCATGGGTGACGATCACCCGCTCGATCTGTATAACTTCGCCACCGGCGCGTTCTCGCCCTTGTCCATCAGTGCCGACAAGCAGGATGGCTGGGGCGACCCCGCATGCATCGAGTCCATCGGTGATGCCGTCGGCCCGCACGGGCTGTCACTGACGCAGCGCAGCGGCGGTGAATGGCAGTTCTACGTGGTCAACCACAATGAACGGGAATCCATGGAAATGTATGAATTGCTCCAGGACGGCAATTCCTGGCGCCTGGCGTGGCGCGGCTGCGTATTCGCCGAAGTGCCCTACAACGACGTCTCCACGCGTCCTGACGGCAGTTATGTCGCCACCCGGCCCACGGCCTTCCTCACGGAAGGCTCGAACGTATTCAGCGGCGAACCCACCGGCGATGTCGCACGCTGGACCGCGGCAGGCGGCGAAGTGGTGCTGCCAGGCACGGAAATCGGTTATCCCAACGGCGTACTGGTGTCGGACGACGGCCGTTATGCCTACATCAGCGGCTGGACCACCAGCGACTTCCACAAGTACGACCTGCAGGAACAGCGCGAAGTGGCGCGTGTCGATCTCGGCTTCATGCCCGACAACCTCACCTGGACACCCGATGGCCGCCTGATGGCAGCCGGCATCAAGGGGGTGAACGGCAACTGTCCTGCAAACTCGGACAACCCCTGTTTGCAGGGTTTCGAGGTGGTCATTGTGAATCCGGACAACGCCGCCATTACCCGCGTGTTCGACAGCCGCGGCCGCGCCCTGATCAACGGCGTGTCAGTGGCGATCGAACACAACGAGCAGGTCTACGTGGGCTCGTTCCAGGGAACACGGATGGTGCGTTTCTCACGCTAGAAGGTAAAGGTAGAGGGCCGGAATGAGCATTCCGGCCCTGGATTTTCAAGCGGCTACATCGATAAATTCGATCGTCGAGGCGGGCGTCGGCACCGGCTCACCATCCTCCCTGAGACCATCGATATGAAACTCAATCGCTTGCTGAATGAGTTTGACGACTTCTTCCCGGGTTTTTCCTACTGCTACACAACCAGGCAGATCCGGCACATATGCGCTGTAGCTGGTGGTTCCTTTTTCTATGACCACGGCATATTTCATCACTGGTTCCTCAATCCTTTAATCCGGCTTGTTTAAGTATGGCATTAAACGTCTCTCGGGGTACATCCACCCCAGGTTTCCCGGCAATGGTTACCGTGCCAGGTTTCACAGGATGCCTGAATTGACGGTGACTACCCCGGGTCCTCACCTGAATCCAGCCATCATCCTTCAACAGCCTGACCACATCCCTGACTTTCAATGTTCACCACTCCATGTGAAGGAATTGCTGGAGAGCCCTTCCCCTTGCCTCTTGCCTCCTGTCTCTGTCTAATTAAAGTCCTGAATCCCGGTTTCCGCCCAACATAAAACGAGAATTTCCTTGCCTTCCCTGAAAGCTTATTCGCTCCTCGACCTGGCGCCGATCGTCGACGGTGCCACCGCACGCGACGCACTCTTCAATTCGCGCGACCTGGCCCAGCATGCTGAACGCATGGGCTACAAGCGCTACTGGATGGCTGAGCACCACAACTCCACCGGCATCGCCAGTGCGGCCACTTCGGTCTCTCTCGGGTTCGTGGCCGGCGGCACCAGCACCATTCGCGTCGGCGCCGCAGGCGTCATGCTGCCGAACCATTCGCCACTGATAATTGCCGAACATTACGGCACGCTGGAATCGTTGTATCCGGGACGCATCGATCTTGGCCTGGGGCGTGCACCGGGTACCGACGGCAAGACAGCTTACGCGATACGTCGCGACAATTTCCGCGCCGACGAATCCTTCCCCCAGGACGTGCAGATTCTGCAGGCGTACTTCGACGACGGTTACAACGGCATCAAGGCCGTACCCGGCAATGGTTTGAAAGTGCCCCTGTGGATTCTCGGCTCGAGCCTGTTTGGCGCGCAGCTCGCCGCCGCACTGGGATTACCCTACCTGTTCGCCTCACACTTCGCACCGGACCAGCTCGATCACGCGCTGGCGATCTACCGCGAACAGTTCAAGCCGAGCGCGCAACTGGACAAACCCTACTGCGGCGCCGCCATCAATATTTTTGCCGGCGACACACGGGAAGACGGCGAGCGTCTGCACAAGGGCATGATGCAGGGATTTATCTATCTGAGAAGAGGACAACCCGGCCCGCTGAAACCACCGGCCGACGATCTGGCCGACATCGCCAGCCCGCAGGAGATCCAGATGGCAGAACACGTGTTATGCGAGTCCGCCGTTGGGACAAAGGATGCCGCGAAGGCTTTCATCGACCGCTTCCTCGAACGCACGCAGGCAGATGAGCTGGTGCTCACCTGCCACTGCTATGACCACGAAGCGCGCGTGAAAAGTTTCGGGATTGGTGCGGATATCCTGAACGATTATTTGCCCAGGTAATCCATCTTGCCGATCGCCACGCCGTTGTGGCGCAGGATGTTATATGCCGTGGTGGTGTGGAAATACAGGTTCGGCAGCACGAAGGTGCACAGGTAGCTTTGCCCCGTAAACTCGAGCTCGTATGGGCCGGCCTTGAACTTGATTTCCTTGTCTTCGGTACCGTCGATGCTTGCGGGCTTCAGGGTTTCGAGGAACGATACGGTCTTCTTGATGCGCGCCTGCAGCTCTTCAAAGGTGGTTTCGTTGTCCTCATGCTTCGGCGCTTCAGTGCCGGACAGTCGGGCGCCGCAACCCTTGGCCGAATCGCAGGCAATCTGCACCTGGCGCGCCAGCGGAAACATGTCAGGGGCGAGCCTGGCGGATGTCAGTACCGTGCCATCGATGCCTTTTTCCTCGCAGAAGGCGGCACCCTTGGCCAGGATGGCGGACAGGTTGTTAAGACAGCGAATGGCGGCCGGAATGGACGAGGCATACATGGACATAGGGAACTCCCACTGGTAAATGACGGATTGAAACGGGGGATCGCTGGGATCCGGAAGCGCAGTGTAGTGGGTGGCCGGGTGACTTTCACGCTCTTTTTTTAACCCGCCAGGCAAGCCGCCACTGACCGGAAATTCAGGGTACACTGCGCCTCGACACCTTGCCTATCAACCGCCGGAAACCCGACCCATGGCCCTCAAGCCCACCATTTACAAGGCCCGCATCGCGCTGTCGGATCTCGACCGCAACCTGTATGAGTCGCGGAACCTGACCATCGCCCTGCATCCGTCCGAAACCCTTGAACGCATGGTGGCGCGCATTCTCGCTTATTGCCTCAATGCACAGGACAACCTTATTTTCTGCAAGGGCCTGAGTGATGCCGATGAAGCGGACCTGTGGGCGCGCAACCTCAACGACGCCATCGAGCTCTGGATCGACGTGGGCGAACCCGCCGCAGAGCGCATCAAGAAAGCCAGCCGGCTGGCAAAGGCAGTGAAGGTGTACAGCTTCAATTCAAAGTCGGACACCTGGTGGACGCAGGGACAGGAGGAGTTCACTCAACTCAAGGCACAGTGGTTCCAGTTTCCCTGGCCGCAGGTGCAGGCACTGGCCGCAACAGTGAACAAGACCATGGACTGGTCAATGACGATTTCAGAAAACTCGATTTTCGTGTCGACCGAGAACGGCGACGTCGAAGTGTCCTTGAAAGCATTGTAGGTCGGCATAAGCCCGCAGGGCTGTTTGCCGACGCTTCTGGATGGCCTTTCTCTACCGGTAAAACGCCGGCGCCTTCTTCAGCGACCGGTGCGCGAGCATGTCGTGCTCGATCCACAACGTCGCGTTCTTTCTCGCCAGGAATTCCTCCACGGCGACCCGCGCCGCCTTGGTCTGCTCCACGTCCCAGTCGCCGCGGGGCAGCCGGTCCAGCGTGCGCTCTTCCGGGTAATGGTAGAGATCACCTGACAACACCACCCCGCCGGTTTCTTCGAGCTCCACATACAACACCTGGTGGCCGGGCGAATGACCGCGCGCCGCCTTGAGAATCACCTTGCCGTCGCCAAACACGTCGTATTCCTCAGCGGTGACATCGATACGATTGGCATTACGCAGGGCGGCATAGGTCATGGGCCTGGCGCTGTTGTGCAGGGGTTCGTCGGGAAACATCGCCGCGCGCTCCTCGGGCCGCACCAGCCAGGTGGCATGGGCGAACGTATTAGCGTTGGCGCTGTGGTCCCAGTGAAAGTGCGACAGGGCAAGATGCGTGACGTCCCCGGAGGCATAGCCGATGGCCTCGAGCTGGCCCGTCAAGGAAGGCCCTAGGTGGACGGGCCGTTCCGCCTCGTCCGAGCGAATGACGATCTGGCGCGCCCCGACGCCTTCCATCACGCGCTCCTGGTCGGGCACGGCGCCGGCTTCCCACAACAGCACGCCCTGCGGATGCACGATAAGAAAAGATGACAGCGCCAGCAGGGTGGATCCGACTTCGGCATCGAGCAAGTTGTAGCTGGACGGGCTCGCTTCCAGTTCGCCGCCGTCGAGCACGTACAGACGCACCTCAGCGCCGGACTGCGCAAAAACAGAAGCCGTAAAACAGGCGAGACCCACGAGCAGGATCAGGGATCGGAAACGCGTCAGGTTCATCATGTTATTTACCCTCGGAAAAAATCGTTTACACCGCCTCGACACCGGCGCGCTGGCAAAAATATTCCCAGACCCTGGGCCTGGCCAGGGGTGAAAATTGCGTTTCGGCGGACAGGCGGATCTCTTCGTCGCTGAGCAGGACGGGTTCGCCGAGCCCCTTCGCGCGCAGCAGGACGTCGGCATTCACCTGCAGGTACACCGCGGTGAGCACCGCGCGCTGGATATCCGCGCCCACCACCACGGCGCCATGGCCGCGCATGAGCAGGCAGGTGTTGTCGCCCAGCGTGGCGGCCAGGTTGCGGCCCTGGTCGATGGAGCGTACCAGCATGTCGGTGTCGCCGTAATCATCGCGAATGTCCCACACCGGAATCTCGGCGCCGATGACCGACGCCGCATGCACGACGGGACGCAACGGCACATCGGTGACCGTAAATGGCAGCACGCCGTAGGCATGGTGGTGCACCACCGACTGCACGTCCGGGCGCGTTGCATAAATCGCCGCGTGGATCATGCGCTCGCCGTAGGCGGTGCGCCCGCGCAGGTCGAGCGGCCTGCCTTCCAGGTCGAATTCCATCAGGTCGCCATGCTCCACCAGCGCCGGGCTGCGTGAACGCGACATCACGAACAGGTCGGGATTATCCGGGTGACGGACGCTGACATGGCCGAAGGCATCGACGACACCCTCGTTGGCCAGGATGCGGTTGGCCGCCACCAGGCGCTGGAATTCGACCAGCAGGGGCAGGTCGGCATCCAGGGCCGCCGCCTGCACCAGCGGGTTTACGAGGGTGCCCAGCAGGCCGGTTCCGGCCAGGGCGGACACCGCGTGCAGGAGCCTGCGCCGGGAATGGGACCTTGATAACGCGCGGGGGTGACTCATGGAACTGCCCTTTCTGCTGTGTTGAACAATATGCCAGGTGATAATAGTACGCCCCCCGGTGCGATGCCATCGCTGCCACACATCCGGCGGCCCCGGCCATACGTATATAAGCAGCATGAAACAACCCAATACAGGCCCGATGACAATGCGCATTTTTGCGAGGATACTGCTTTCGACCCTGGCCGTGCTGGCCACCCTGACCGGAACCAACGCCATGGCTATTGAAGAACCCGCTTTCAGCGTCCTGCGCCAGGACGGTGATATCGAGATCCGCGAATACACCCCCTACCTGGTCGCGGAAACCCTGATCGCCGGCGCCGATGATCGCAATGCCGCCGCCAATGAGGGCTTTCGGCGGCTGTTTCGCTATATCAGCGGCGACAACAGCGCCGCCGGCAAGATCGCCATGACCGCGCCCGTGCTGCAGTCGCAGGAGCGCGCTAATAACGGTGAAAAAATCGCAATGACCGCCCCGGTGCAGCAGATGCAGACCGAGGCCGGCTGGCGGGTGGGTTTTGTACTGCCGGCCGAATATACCCTGGAAACCGCCCCGGTGCCGGATGACGAACGCATTCAAGTACGCCAGGCGGCGCCGCGCCAAATGGCCGTCATGCGCTTCTCCGGGCGCTGGAGCGAATCCAACTACACCCGTCATCGTGACGAGCTGCTGGCCTTCCTGGCGCGGGAAAATATCGAGACCGACGGCAACGTGCTCTATGCCGCCTACAACGCCCCCTTCTCCCTGCCGCTCATGCGGCGCAACGAAGTGATGGTGGAGATTCGCAAAAACCCCTAGTTCTGACTGCAGTCAAGTTTGTTATGCTTGTTGTCTGACCGAATGAATTGTCGGTGCAAGCCAACAACATGCGATCAAACAACAAGAGTGCCACGATGACCCGACTGCTGCTTGCCCTTTCCCTGCTCCTTGCTCCTTGTGCCTCGCTCCTGGCTGCCGACAGCGGCCTCTCCGGCACCCTGCTCGTCGCCAACCGCACCGGTGGCAGCGTGTCGCTGTATGACCTGCAAACCGAAACTGAAGTCACCCGCCTGCCCATCGGCGAACGCGTGCCG
>JALRBG010000246.1 GCA_023257855.1 Pseudomonadales bacterium
GGGTAAGGAGTTGTGACATCGGCAATTTGGCGGCTGGTTTGATTGATATTCTAACCCGTCAGGGTCAGCTTTCGCGCCTGCCCTCCAGCCGTACCCAGTCTTCCTCGTAAACCGGCGCTTCCATGCTGAACCCCTTCGCGTAGGCCGCCATGACTTCGCCGGCCTGTTCACGCAGTATGCCGGACAACAGGATCATGCCGTCGGGGCGCGTCATGGCCGCCAGGTATTCGGCCAACGACACCAGTGGACCAGCCAGGATATTGGCCAGCACGATATCGACGGCGCCGATGTCGCCGCCTGCCAGCGCGTGGGCGAAATCGCAGGGCAGGTACACCGGGAAACGCGCTTCATCAATGTTGTTTTTATGGCAGTTGTCGCGCGTGGCGGTCAGGGCCTGCGGATCGTTGTCCACGCCAAGGACGCGTTCGGCGCCGAGCAGGAGTGCCGCGATGCCGAGAATGCCCGAGCCGCACCCGTAATCGATCAATGTCTTGCCGGACAGGTCGTGTTGCGCCAGCCACTCGAGGCACAGCGCCGTGGTGGGGTGGGTGCCGGTGCCGAAGGCGAGTCCGGGATCGAGCTCCATGATGATGGCATCGCCTGCTTCCACCGCCATCCCCGTCGGGCATACCCACAAGCGGCCTGCAAAACACATGGGCTTGTAGTCATCCATCCAGGCGCGTTCCCAGTCCTGGTCTTCCAACAGGAGCAAGGAGCAAGGGGCAAGGTGCAAGGTGTCGAGCTTAGCGCTGATTACCAACTCAAGTTCCCGTTTGAGCTTTGTATCGGAGAATAAGCCGACGACGGTGACGAGATCCCAGATCGGCGTTTCACCGGGGCCGGGTTCGAAGATGGGCTGGTCCTCGGAATCGGTCAGCGTGACTGACAGGGCGCCCGCATCCAGCAGGAGCTGTTCGACGGCTCCGGCCTGGCCGGCGTTGACGGGAATCTGTGCTTGCAGCCAGGCGATGACGGCGGCTCCTCTTGCCCGGTCAATGCTGCTTGAGCATTTTTTCCAGGTAATGGATGTTGGCGCCGCCTTTGCGGAAACCGGGGTCGCGCATGATCCTGCTTTGCAGGGGGATATTGGTGAGGATGCCATCCACCAGCATTTCTTCCAGGGCGTTCTGCATGCGGCCGATGGCCACGTCCCGGTTCGGGCCGAAGCTGATCAGCTTGGCGATCAGGGAGTCGTAGTAGGGCGGTACGGTGTAGCCGCTATATAAGTGGGAGTCCACGCGAATACCGTTGCCGCCGGGTGAATGGAACAGTTTCACCTTGCCGGGACTCGGCATGAAGGTTTCAGGGTGCTCGGCATTGATGCGGCACTCGATGGCGTGGCCAATGATCTCGATCTCTTCCTGTTTCACTGACAGATCCATGCCGGCGGCGATGCGCAGCTGCTCCCGGACAATGTCGATGCCGGTCACGCGTTCGGTCACAGGGTGTTCAACCTGCAGGCGGGTGTTCATCTCGATAAAGAAAAACTCGCCGTCTTCATAGAGGAATTCCAGCGTGCCGGCACCGCGGTACTTCAGATCCTGGCAAGCCTTGATAGAGGCTGCATGCACCTTCTTGCGTGCCTCCGGGTCGATGCCGGGAGCGGGGGCTTCTTCCACCACCTTCTGGTGGCGGCGCTGCATGGAGCAGTCGCGGTCGCCCAGGCAGATGGCATTGCCGCGGCCGTCGCCAATGACCTGGATTTCGACGTGACGCGGGTTGCCGAGAAATTTTTCCAGGTAGACCACGTCGCTGCCGAAGTAGGACTTGGCTTCCGTACGCGTAATCTGGATGGACTTGAGCAGTTCCTCGGCGTTGGGCACCACGCGCATGCCGCGGCCGCCGCCACCGGCGGCGGCCTTGATCATGACGGGATAACCGATCTTCTCTGCCAGGGCCAGGTTTTCCTTGTCGTTGTCACCCAGGGGGCCGTCCGAGCCCGGCACAGTCGGCACGCCTGCCTTGCGCATGACCTCGATGGCGGACACCTTGTCGCCCATGGCGCGGATGGTTTCCGGGGTCGGGCCGATAAATATGAAACCGCACTGCTCCACCTGTTCGGCGAAGTCAGCGTTTTCCGACAGGAAGCCGTATCCGGGGTGTACGGCATCGGCGTTGGTCAGCTCCATGGCACTGATCAGCGCCGGGACATTCAGGTAACTGTCCGTAGATTTTGGCGGACCGATGCACACGGATTCGTCGGACAGGCGTACGTGCATGAGTTCGCGGTCGGCGGTGGAGTGCACGGCGACGGTCTTGATGCCCATCTCACGGCAGGCACGCAGTACACGCAGGGCGATCTCACCGCGATTTGCTATTAATACTTTTTCCAGCATGGAGTTCTTTATTCTTTGTCTGTCGGGCAGTGAAAGGGCGGTCAGCTGATGATCACGAGCGGCTGGTCGAATTCCACGGGCTCGCCGTCCTCGACAAGGATGGCCTCGATGGTGCCCGCCTTGCCGGCTTCGATCTGGTTCATCATCTTCATGGCTTCGATGATGCAGATGACATCAGTCGCCTTGACCTGCTTGCCCACTTCGATGAAGGGCGACGAGTTCGGGGAGGGCGAGCGGTAGAAGGTACCAACCATCGGCGACTTCACGGGGTCGCCCTTCCAGCCGTCACCTTCACTTGCCTTTGCCTGTGCTTCACTGGCAACCGGCGCTGGTGCGGCGGGCGCAGCCGGGGCTGGCGGCGGTGCGGCGACATACTGGGGGGGTGCATAGCCACCGGTCGGGGCGCGACTGATCCTTACGGCTTCCTCGCCTTCCTTGATTTCGATTTCCGATACACCCGATTCCTCGAGCAGCTCGATGAGTTTTTTTACTTTTCTGATATCCATGATTCGCTTACTTGCCTGGGTTCTTGTAGTCGGACGTTAATGGTTCATTCATGCGCAGGGCCGGATAATGCTGCCATACATGCAGCCATACCGGTTTCCTGCAGTCTTTATTCGATACGGGCGATGGCCGCTGCAAGCGCCAGATCGTAACCCTGCGTTCCAAGCCCGACGATCGTGCCGACGGCGATATCGCTGAGAAAGGAGTGCTTTCGGAACTCCTCCCTGGCATGTACATTCGACACGTGGACTTCGATGAAGGGTATAGTCACTCCCAGCAGGGCATCCCTCAGGGCGACGCTGGTATGGGTCAGTGCAGCCGGGTTCAGAATCATGAAACTGACTCCTTCCTTTTTTGCGCCATGAATACAGTCGATAATGGCCGCTTCCGAGTTGCTCTGCAGGAACTGAATTTCGTGGCCGGCCGCCTCACACTGCTGCGCCAGCCGTGCGTTGACATCCTCCAGGGTAAGGGAGCCGTATATTTCGGGTTCCCTGCTGCCCAGCAGGTTCAGGTTGGGACCATTGATAACAAGGATTGATGCCATTGTGTCACCGCATGAGTAGGAGGTCGCATTGTAGCCGAAAAGGTTCAGCCAGTGGGAGCGATTCTGCCTTATTTCTCCCTTGAAGCGGCTGCAGCCTGTCAGTTCGAAGACGATACCCTCACGATCAGCTCTTTTTTACGGCATTTTACCGGGGCAACGCCGCGCCGGGTACAGAAAAAATGACAAGAAGTAAGCAATATTAATAATTTTCAGTGATTTTGACAGCATTTTAGTGAATTTTAGGGAATTTTTTGCGAATTAAGCTCTGCCTTGGCTTGCTGCTGCCGCTGTTGGCCGCTGCTGCCTTCGGCGCCCAGCC
>JALRBG010000297.1 GCA_023257855.1 Pseudomonadales bacterium
GAGTACACCATCAGCGATCCCATTTATCTGACTGCTCCCTACAGCGACGGTGTGGACCTGGTACGGGTGGCAGACTCCACGCCCATGTACGATTACAAATGCGAACTGGAAGCCGCATCCATGTGGTCACGCACCGCGGACGACCCGTCACTGAGGGTTGGCGATTAAATATCAGGGTTTATAAACAGTAGAGGGCCGATATCATGACGGTTAAATCCCTTCTTTCCTGCTATACATTCCTTGCCTGTCTCTGCGCCGGCATCGTTGCCGCCCAGGATGAATCACCGACACCCGAACAGGAGGCTGAAATCCGCGGCATCGCCGACGCCATCAACGCAACCTGCGCAATGCCCATGGGTCCGGTCATTCCCGATGGATCAACCGCCAGCCAGCAGGAAATGGTGACGGCACAGAATGGACTGAAAGCCTATATCGACGCTGGTAATGCCTATCTCGGCTGCCTGCAGGAAGTAGAGACCGGGTGGGGTGCTCAAGCTTCCATCAACCAGGTCGCCGTGATCAATTACCTTTATAACGGCATGGTGGAAGACTTGCAGGCCAGGGCGGAAGCCTTCAACACGTCACTCAATGCCTTTCGCAACCAGGCCGAAGAATAGGTCCCGGGGCCCGAACCGGCCACGCGCACCGGTTTCGCGGAAAACTTGTCATATATCAGGACGGCCCAGCCATCTTTTACTATAATAGCACCTCCTGAAACCGCGTCTGCGGTTTTTTGTCGCTTATCTCATTGAAATAAAGGCGAAAAATTTTAGAAGATCAATACAGGGTATTCCCTTATGGTTTGGAAAACGCACGACTACGACGATATTCCGGGCACCTACGTCTTTGATGGCAAGGTCGCCCACGCGTCTTACAACATCAACAAGATGCTCTTTACCTTCAATACCGAAGAGTGCCGCTCGGAATTCGACAAAGACCCCTCCGCTTACTGCGACAAGTTTGGCGTCACCGGTGAATTCAAGGATTGCGTGGTAAACAAGGACTTCCTGAAGATGCTGAGGCTCGGCTGCAATATTTACTTCATGGCTAAGATCGCCATCCCCCGCGGCACTTCCGTACAGGATGCCGGCGCCGCTTTCCAGGGTATCACCACGGAAGAGTTCCAGGCGAAGCTGCTGAAGAACCGCGAGGGCCTGGAAGAGAGACTGGCTAAAGTAGGAGGATACTGGAATGGCTAGAATTATTGGTGGACTTACATCCTCCCATATTCCTGCGGTTGGCAATGCCATCGAGCACAACTTGCAGCAGGAACCTTATTGGAAACGCTTCTTCGACGGTTACGGCCCGGCGAAGGACTGGCTCAAGAAAGCCGACCCGGATGTCATCGTCGTGGTCTATAACGACCATGGCCTGAACTTCTTCCTCGACAAGATGCCGACCTTCGCCCTTGGCTGCGCCGACATCTACCACAATGCCGACGAAGGCTGGGGCCTGAAACCCCAGGCACCGTTCCCGGGCGACGCCCAGTTCTCCTGGCATATCGCCGAGTCCCTGATGGAGCAGGAATTCGATATCTGCATGTGCCAGGAAATGCTGGTCGACCACGGCTTCGTCAATCCGATCCGCGCATTGTATGGCACACTCGAAAAGTGGCCGGTGAAAACCGTGCCGCTGGCGGTCAACACCGTGCAGCATCCCGTGCCCACTGCGGCACGCTGCCTGAAGCTGGGCAAGGCACTGGGCAAGGCCATCGAGTCCTACCCGGAAGACTTGAAAGTGGTCATCTTTGGTACCGGCGGCCTGTCACACCAGCTGCAGGGAGAAAGGGCGGGCCTGATCAACGTCGACTTCGATATCGAATGTATCGAGAAGATCGCAACGGAGCCGGAATGGATGACGCAGTTCTCCAACAGCGAGATCATGCGCCTGGCCGGCACCGAAGGCATCGAGACCATCATGTGGCTGGTCATGCGCGGCGCCCTGCAGGACGATGCCAAGATCATTCACAAGCATTACCATGCGCCGATTTCAAATACCGGTGCAGGCGTACTGGTGCTGGAAAACCAGTCTTGAGGAATCGATCAGGGAAAATGGAAAAGGGCGCTTCGGCGCCCTTTTTTTATCGCGCCAGTCACGTATGCAGATTCCAGGACGCCAGTTCCGTGTAACGGGGGCCGTCGGGCAGCGTGACCGATTCCATCAGGCTGAACGCGTCAGCCTGCCAGGTGAAAGGCTTGATCACGGGATATTCGGGCGCCGAGACAACCTTGCGCAGCAGGGTGATGTGCGCGACGTAATCACGTTTTTCAGTAACGAGATGACTGCGGGCCGCGATATTCACCAGTGCGGCATGCAGCTCCCTGAGCGGAGCGGGCGTTTCCGAGGGAGCCAGCCAGAGGATGCCGGCCTTTTTCCACCAGCCGGGTGTGTCTATTTCCAGTGAAAAGGCGGGCATGTCCAGGCTGTCGCAGGCCAGGCACAGCGGTTCGATGAATTGGCGATCGATATTGCCGAGGAAGAGAAGGGTGATGTGGAAATTGTCAGGGCTGACTTTCCTGCCTGTAATTGGCGAAAACTGGTTGGCATGGTATTCGAGGGAGGCCTGTGTCGCCCTGTCAGGCAACAGGGCGAAAAACAGGCGAGCACTTTTTCTGGTGGTGTTCATTCACGGCCTTTACCTGAACAGGCGCGGGGCGAAATCCGCCAGGTAGGCGCGCCAGTTGAGCCACGTGTGACCTCCGTCTGTCTCGATGAATTCATGCTCGATGCCGTGCTTGTCGAGCGTTTCACTCAGCAGCTTTGACCCGGGATGGGCAAAGTCGTCGGTGCCCACCACCAGCGAGAAATACTCCACGTTGTTGTTTACCCAGTCAGCCTTGCGAATGAAGTCCGGGTAGGCGGCTTCATAATCTGCCGCAGAACCATTGAACAGGCCGGCACTCCAGATGCTGACGTAATCGAACTGCTCCGGGTTGAGTCCAAACACCTGGGTGGTGTGGCCGCCGCCCATGGACAGGCCGGCAATGGCACGGTTTTCCGCGCTGGCTCGGACATGGAAATGCGACTCCACCTCCGGCATGACAGCGGTCATCAGTTCGCGTTCGAAACTGGCTTCCCTGGTAGGCAGGCTGCCGTTGGGCATAACCACGATCATGGGTACCGCCTTGCCCTCGGCAATCAGGTTGTCGAGGATGAAGCCGGCACGGCCGATGGTGCTCCAGCCGGAGTCCTCGTCGCCGCCGCCGTGCAGCAGGTAGAACACGGGATAATCCTCGTCGCTGTCGTCGTAACCGGGAGGCGTGTAAACATGCATGCGGCGCTGCATGCCCAGCGTGTCGGACCAGTACCAGTGCCTGCGCACCTGTCCGTGCGGCACCGGCCGGTTGTCCTCGAAAACGGTTTCTGCTCCCTGCAGGTAGAACATGTTGTCGACGCCATTGATACCCTGCTTGATTTCCGGATTCTTCGGGTCGAGCGTCTTTACTCCGTCCACATACAGCGTGTAGCTGTAGTAATCCGGCTTCAGGTTGTCCAGGGTAACCGACCAGACACCGTTGTCGGCCCTGTCGAGGGGCAGTGGTGCGAAGGGATTCATCCAGTCGCCCCTGATGGTCACGCTTGAAGCCTCGGGTGCGTAAATGGACAGGGTTACCCGGCCGTTTGCAATCATGGGTGAAACCAGCGTGTCATTGGGGGATTGAGCCTGTGCAGCAAGGGTCGGCAGTGCGGAAACGGCAAGCAAGCACAGCAAAGCCAGTGTTGTTTTTTTCATGGAGCGCCTTCGTGTGTATGAAATTTGTGCAGGATTGTATCGCACCCAAGTATCCCCCGTATTCCGGGCAGGGACAAGGCGCAGGCTCTATTGCCTTGACCAGTCAATGTTGTTTTACTTGTTGCACCCGGAAAGCGGGCAAGAACAATAACCGATCGCGATAATCCCATGTCCAAGATACTTCACTGCGCAATCCTTGCCTGTTGCGTCTGCCTGCCAGTCAGCGCACAGCAGTCTTACCCGAACGCCATCAATGACAGCGACTGCGACAGGGCCTGCCTGTTCGGTCTGGTCGACCAGTACCTGGCCGGCCTCACCGCCAAAGATCCCGGCAGCGTGCCCTGGGCGGACACTGTCATGTTCACGGAAAACAACGTGCCGCTGCGCATCGGTGACGGCCTGTGGGGCACCATTACCGGCATCGGGGATTACGACCTGCGCGTGGCCGATGAGAGGGCCGGCCAGGCAGCGTTCTTCGGTGTCGTCGACGAACCGCAGTTTTCATCGCTCTATGCCATGCGCATCCGTGCCGAGAAAGGCCGGATTGCCGAAGTGGAGACCGTGGTGCTGCGGACTGAAACCGAACCGAAGAGCATCATCTGGCCTGAACCGGTGCTGGAACACAAAGCCCTCTTTTATGACATCCTGCCCGAGACCCAGCGACGGCCGCGTGACCGCCTGATCGCCATCGCTGACGGCTATTTCGACACCCTGCAGCTCAATGACGGCACCCTGTTCACCACGTTCCATGAAGACTGCAACCGGATGGAAAACGGTACCAAGACCACCAACAATGCCGCGGTTGCATTCACCTCCGTAGGCACACTGGGCTGCGAGGAGCAGTTCCGCCAGGGCAACTACCGGTATGATGACCGCCTGCGCGCCCGCCGCTTTCCCCTCGTGGACGAGGAACGCGGCCTGGTGCTTGCATCCGGTTTCATTGACCATTCCGGCCGGCTGGGGGAGTACACCCTGACTGACGGCAGGATGATCAATTCACCGCTGCGCTACCCGCACTCCTTTTACCTGCTGGAGTTGTTTCGCATCGAGGACGGCAAGATCCGCCAGATCGAGGCCGTGTTCGTGACCGTTCCCTATGGTATGGCCTCACCGTGGCAGGAGCCGGCATTGCCCTCGATCATCTGGTAGCCATTTAGCGGATGATGTATGGCGCGGTGGAGTAGTAAACTAGGACAAATTTAAGCAATAACAGAATTCGACTAATAATGATGTTTCAGGGAAAACGCCATGACTGACAAGAAAAATTCCGACAAACACACCTTCAATCGCCGCCAGGTTCTCGGCGGTGCCATCGGCCTTGCCGGTGCGGCAGCCGGTGCCGGGCTGATCTCGAACGCCCAGGCCCAACCCCCGGGCGGCACCGGTGGTCCGGGTGCCGGTGCGCCCCAGGGCCCGAGCCTGTTCCGCCTGGAAGCCGATGTCAGCGACTGCCAGGTGACCGGCAGGATTCCCGATGACCTCAACGGGGCCTTTTACCGTGTCGGGCCCGACGCACAGTACCCCATGCGTGCGGGCAATATTCCCTTCGATGGGGAAGGCCACGTGGGCATGTTCCGCATCAAGGATGGCCGCGTCGACTACCGCACCCGCTTCGTCAAGAATGACCGCTGGACCGCCCAGAACGAGGCCGGCCGCATCCTGTTCCCGATGTACCGCAATCCGTACATGGACGATCCCAGTGTTGCGGGCCTGAGCCGCAGCACGGCCAACACCCATATCATTAACCACAAGAATTATCTGCTGGCCCTGAAGGAAGACAGCCCACCCGCGGCCATGGACCTGCTGACCCTGGAAACCGTGATCCCGAACTACACTTTCGACGGCACTCTGCCCAGCCAGACCTTCACGGCCCACCCGAAAGTGGATTCACGTACCGGCAACATGGTGGCCTTCGGTTACGAGGCCACCGGATTCGGTAGCGA
This sequence comes from Pseudomonadales bacterium, assembly GCA_023257855.1. Lineage (GTDB taxonomy): Bacteria > Pseudomonadota > Gammaproteobacteria > Pseudomonadales > Pseudohongiellaceae > Eutrophocola. Next base: position 5,677 of record JALRBG010000297.1, read on the forward strand.
TGACGTGTCCCTGTTCGAATATACCCCGCAGGGCGAGCTGGTCTGGAATGCCATGGTGAAGGTGCCGTACGTAGGCATGCTGCATGACTTCGCCGTCACCGAGAATTATATCATTCTCTACGTCATTCCCATGGTGATCGATCGCCAGCAGATCCAGGAAGGTGGCATCCACTGGGCCTGGAACGATTCAGGCCGCACCTGGTTCGGCGCCGTGCGCCGAGATGGTGATGGCTCCGACATGCGCTGGTTCGAGGGCCCGACCCGCAGCGCCACCCACGTGATGGGTACCTTCGAGGACAATGGTCGCATCTACGTGGATGTGGAAATGTCCGAATCGAACCCGTTCCCGTTCATGCCGATGCAGGGCGGCAAGCAGTGGGATCCCGTGCGTGGCACCAGTTA